>PUMO01000057.1 GCA_003551405.1 Mollicutes bacterium
CAAGGGTTACTTGGCGCAAGGCGCGGTCATTCATATCCATTGCCCGTTTCCACGTAATGCGGCGCGGATCGATATTAAGGTCATTGCCTTGATGCAGATGGTTGTCAATCATGGCACTAATGGCATTGTTCGCCGTGGTAATTGCATGAATGTCACCGGTGAAATGAAGGTTGATATCTTCCATGGGTACCACCTGGCTCTTACCGCCGCCCGCTGCGCCGCCTTTAACACCCATTACCGGACCAAACGATGGTTCCCTTAATGCGATGATGGAATCCTTGCCAATTTTACTGAACGCTTGTCCCAATCCCACGGTTGTTGTGGATTTTCCTTCGCCCGCAGGGGTTGGGTTGATAGCAGTCACAAGAATGACTTTACCGTTTTTATCTTTTATTTTGTCCTGGGCCTCGAGCTTGATTTTGGCTTTGTAATTCCCGTAACGTTCAATATCAGTTTCTTCCAAATTTAGTTTCTTGGCGATATCACCAATATCCAGCATGGTCGCTTGTTGAGCAATTTTCAAATCTTGATTTTCCAAGAAAAACCCTCCATTATTGTGTGTTTGAAAAAATTCATCCGCTAGTATTATCACACATTTACCCCTATAATTCAACGATTAAATAAAACGCTTTCACTCATCAAGTTTTGCTAGACTGCGCGATTATAGTATAATAAGCATTAGATGCATATTGGCGTTTCTCTTTAATACGCTTAGTCATATGCATACACTTTTTTGACAGGCGGCGATGGCATGATTTCCTATCAACCTTCCATTACAATCAAGACCCATGCACTGAATGAATTTACTTATACTGGACGGTGTGTTGTTATCACTGAATCCAACATTCCCTCAGTATATATTGATACCCTTAAACAAAGGGTCAATGTTATAGATACCATCACCCTTCCAACCGGAGAAACCGCAAAAAATGTTGAAAATTATGTCAAGGTGCTAGAACGGTTAGAAACACTTGGCGTTGATAAAAGTGTGACCATTATTGCAATTGGCGGTGGCGTCATTACTGATTTGGGCGCATTTGTTGCAGCTACGTACAAACGCGGCTTACCCCTAGTATTGATCCCTACCACACTGCTTGCTATGGTGGACGCGGCCATTGGCGGGAAATGCGGGATTAATATGCGAAAAGCCAAAAATAACGTAGGCACCTTTTATGAACCCAATCACATCATTATAGACCCTAAAACATTGATAACATTGCCAGCGCGTCAAATAAACAGCGGGATGGCTGAAATTATTAAAATTGCCCTGATGCGTGATGCTGAATTTTTCTATAGCCTCAATCAACCATTCAGCATTGAGGATTTAGAGAACGTTATCAAAAAAGCCGTTCAACTCAAAATGGCTATTGTTGAAGCGGATTATAAAGAATTCCATACACGAAAACTGCTTAACTATGGCCACACCATTGGTCATGCCATTGAACAGGCAAGCAATTATGCACTGACACACGGGGAATGTATTGCTATTGGAATGAAATGGATGGCACGTGATAAACCGTTTTATCAAACCTTGATTTCCATACTGAACGTCCATAATCTTAATCTTAAGTCTCCAGTAACAACCAGTAAACTCATCCCCTACATTGCTGAAGACAAAAAAAGACGGGATGCTTCCATTGATATTGCAACCGCAAACAAAGTGGGAAATGGCATATTAGAGCGATTTAATCTAAATGATTTTATTGTTAATTTAAAGGAGAATCCTATTCATGAATGAAACCCTTGAAACGATGCGCAAAGAAATCAACGCATTGGATGAAACCATAAAACAAGCATTAAAACGACGCTTTAAATTAAGCGAGTCGATTGGAAAATACAAACAAAAACATAACATGCCTGTTTTGGATGCATCGCGTGAAAAAGAAATTTTAGACGCCATAGATGATACATCCATTCGCAACATTTATGCAGTCATTTTACGTGAGAGCAAAGCAAGACAAACCTCGGAGTGATAATATGTACGGTCTACTGGGCAAGAAATTAACACACAGTTTTTCACCGTTTGTTCATGAGCGCATTAACCGGAATATCGATTACCGTCTTTATGAAACCCTCAATGTGGGGGCGTTTTTAAGTGCCAAGCCCTTTAAGGGTATCAACGTCACGAACCCCTATAAACAAACGGTCATCAGACACCTGGATACACTGGATGACTCCGCTGAACAAACACAATCTGTCAACACCATTACCAACACTAATGGGACCCTTAAAGGGTATAATACGGATTTCATCGCGTTAAAAGAAATCATTCAGACACGGTTCCCGAAAAGTAAAAATACACAGGTTACCATTATGGGAAATGGCGCAACAATGCGGAGTATTAAGCAGGCACTCCTTAGCTGCGGCTATGAAAACATTCGTGTTTGTGCTCGCAATCCAAAAGAGACAGAATACGACATTACCAGTATCCCAAATGATGTCAACGTTCTTATTAATGCCACACCTAAAGGGATGTACCCTGACAATGACGCGACCTTTAATATTGATTTTGCAAATTATTCCAGGATTGAACTGGTGTTTGACTTGATATATAACCCATTTTTTACGAATCTCTTGTTAAACGCTAAGCGACACAGTATTAAAACCATGAACGGTCTGGAGTTATTAATCCGTCAAGCCTTACATTCACAAAAACTTTTTGGGCTAACAAACATCCAAAGAGAACCAAAAGACATTGCACGGACAATACAACGCGCATTCACCAATATTGTTTTTATTGGGCTACCCTTTAGTGGTAAAACCTACTATGGTCAGTTGCTTGCCAAAGATATTGACCGACCCTTTGTAGATATTGACCAATATATTGAGGATAAAGTCGGCATGAGCGTGCCCAATATTTTTCAGTATAAAGGGGAACGTTATTTCAGACAACTTGAAAAAAACGTCATTAAAGACAAAGCGGCGCAACATCGTCAAATTATTGCACCAGGTGGTGGTGCCGTACTTGATCATGAAGCAATGCAGGCCTTAAGACAAAACGCATTCATTATTTATCTTGACCTTGAGCCAAGCTTACTTGAAGAGGGTGACTTGAAGGGGCGTCCGCTTGTCTCATCGGTTGATGATGTGGTGACGCTTAAACGTGAACGCGAAGCATTGTACCGCAATTATGCCGATACAATCATTTCCAGGGGTACCGCGGACGATACCGTCATATTGAATAAAATCAAGGAGGCCCTGCATGCGTATCTTAATGATTAACGGGCCCAACCTAAACTTGCTCGGGGAGCGGGAAACCGCTATATATGGGCATAAAACTTTGAAAGACATTGAACGGGAAGTCATTGATTACGCAAAGCCCCTGGGTATTGATGTTATTCCTTATCAGTCAAATTTAGAAGGCATAATCATTGACTTATTACATTACGCCCATCATGAAAACATGGACGGTGTTATTTTAAACGCCGCTGCCTACACCCATTATTCCTATGCAATTTATGATGCCATCAAAGCCATCACGCCCCCTGTTGTAGAAGTCCATCTCAGTGACCCATCCACTCGGGAAGAAGCCTTTCGCCATACATCTGTCATCAAGGAAGCGTGCGTTGAAACGTTCCAAGGAAATCATATTGACAGCTATTTGGCTGCTGTGGATTTTTTAGAAAAACACAATGTTTAAGGGGATTTTTAAATAATCGAAAACTATGGGATTTGATTGTTTTGGAGCATGTTCATCCAACCAACGGTCAATAGACATATTTAAAATATAAAGCCTCGCGTTGTGGTGCTCCACACTTATTACATGACTGATCAGCCGATGGTTAGGCGTAGGGGCCATGCATTATTCATAAAACCGTATGTCTTGGACCTTATAATATGTTATAATCTATTTAAGTAAAATGCGCGTGATATGACTAGGAGGAACAACCATGAGGCAATACGCTAAAATTACAAATATTGTTCTCATCCTCACCCTCCTGTTTGTGGGACTGGGTATTTATGGCGTGATCATTCATGATGACGGAGGTTTTTTCATATTTTCACAAGCCGTTAACTTATACCTCTTTATTTTTCACCCTGCA
>PUMO01000104.1 GCA_003551405.1 Mollicutes bacterium
AACGTGTATTAAAACCCTTAAGCTTAGTTAAAATTAACGCTGAAGAAATCGCAATGATTATTTCCATTGCACTGCGCTACATTCCCACACTGCTTGATGAAGCCAACAAAATTATGCTCGCCCAAGCGTCACGTGGCGTTGATTTCAATGAAGGCAAAATGAAAGACAAAGTCATGCAAGTCGTGAGTTTGTTGGTGCCAATGTTTATCATTTCATTTAAACGGAGTGATGAACTTGCCAACGCAATGGAAGCAAGAAGTTTTGCGCCAGGACAGCCTAGAACCAAACTTCATGAGTTATTTTGGCACCGACTGGATACTTTGGCCTTAATCATGGCCTTAGGATACTTCACCTTTGCGGTGCTTACGCGAGTGCTCACATGAGTACCTTATTTAATGCCCTTGTTTCTAAAGATGCGCCCACCTTGCGGCGGGCATTGGAACCCATCAATGTTTTAAGGGATGCTGACCGAACTATGACATATGATAAGGACGCCATGATTGAGCGTCTCACCGCTTACGATTATCAACACGCCACCTTGCTTGAAGGGTTTGGTCAACTGGCGTTCATCCAAATTGACGCCAACCACGTGCTCAAAATAAAATATCATGAAGGTGAACCATACGCGATCTATATACGTCATCTTGAAGATGAAAGTTACCGGCGTCTCAAAATAGATATTGCTTACCATGGGGATGCTTATTATGGATTTCAAAAACAAAAACATTTCTCACCAACTGTTCAAGAAACCATAGAAGATGTGCTCGTGCACTTACTTAACCATCCATTTAGCCTCACCCCAGCCGGTAGAACCGATAAAGGAGTGCATGCACGAAAGCAGGTGATACATCTTGACACGTATTCACCGCTCAGTGACAAGCAGATTTTGGACAAGATGAATACCATGTTGCCCAATGATATTGTGGCGTTACACATAAACTCTGTGCCGCGGGTGTTTCATGCTCGCTATGATGCTGTGATGAAAACTTATGAATACCGCATTGCCAAAGAACGTAATCCCTTTATGGCGCATACGGCTTATTATGCGGGGGACCTTAATAGTGATATCCTTAGGAAAGTCCTCAAACAAATTGAGGGCACCCATGACTTTAAAGGACTTGCTAAAGATACTAAAGGCACCAAAACGATTCGCACGATTGAATCGGTACGTGTTTATGAAACCGATGCGTGGATACAGGTTTACATTCAAAGCGCTGGATTTTTACGCCACATGGTCCGCATCATTGTAGGTGGTGCCATAAGAGACACAAAAAAAGGCACCACGACAATTCGTGATGCCCTTAAAAACCCTGTTGCAAACCAACCCAAATACATGGCCCCCGCACAAGGACTCTATTTATACGATATTACATATTGACGCCGCCTTTTCAGGTAGCGTCTTTTTTGTGCGGTAAGGAAGATCGCATGGTTTCTGGATTCTTTTCTTTGATGAGCCAAGTGCCGATGATTTTTCTGCTGATGACCACACTGAGCAGTATGATGATGTTAAAAAGTACAATGGTTGCGCCAGAGGGAATTGAAAAGATAAATGAGAGCCAAAGTCCCATCAAAACAGAAATCTCTGAAAATAAAATGGCGATGAGCACGGTACTTTTAAAACTTTTTCCGACCTTCATCGCGGCTGCTACAGGAATGATCATCAAGCTGGATACAAGTAATACACCGACTGTCTCTATTGAAAGAGACACAATGAGCGCAAGAATAACGGTCGAAAAAAACTGAAACAGACCGACACGGATTCCAAGCAGTTTGGCGTAGGATTCATCAAAACTGATAATGACAATTTGTTTATAAAACGCCGCCACCAATACCAAAATAACACTGGTCAAAACAATGATGATATAGACAAATTGCCGTGAAACAGTCAGGATGGATCCAAAGAGGTAGTTGAAGATGCTTGTGTTAAATCCGCCACTAAGAGAAATAAAAAGCGCTGATAGGGCTGTTCCCAGGGAAATGACAATGGGCATGGAAATTTCCTTGTAGTTTTTATAATAACTGCGGAGTGCCTCTATAAGCAATGCGCCGATGACCGCAAAAACCATGCCAATATACAAGGGGTCACCCAGTGGAAGGCCTAAAATGTTGATGAAGAATAGACCGATAGAAAGGCCTGCAAGAGAAAAATGTGACAACGTATCGGCTATCAAACTGAGGCGTTTGATGACCACAAAGGACCCAACAAGTGGTGCAAGTACGCCAATAAGCACGCCCGTAATCAACGCGTGCTGCATGAAACTACGCTCAATAATGGCTCTTAAAAAACTCGTCGCAATCAAAACCTCTTCCATTACTCACTTTCCTCCTGGAAATCAAGGTCACAAACATTAATGTATTTTGCACGTCCTTCATCAAGATTCATAATATGGGACATGTTGGTTTTTGACCCTTTGGTATCGTGTGACACCAAAATAATTGTTACGCCCTCAGCATTTAGGTCATTGACAATGCGGTAAAATCCGATAACATTCTCTTGGTCAACCCCTGCTGTGGGTTCATCCAAAATCAACAGTTTTGGATTATTCATCAGTGCCCGTGTAATGAAAACGCGCTGAAGTTGACCACCAGAAAGCTCATTGATGTTTTCGTTTTGTAGCTTTAGAATGCCCATTCTATCAAGTAATTGAAGTTTTTGGTCATTGTCTACCTTGGAAAATTTGGTAACGTTAAGAATCTCGTTTACAGTTATGGGGAATTCATAGTTGAAATCATCAAATTTTTGTGGAACATAACCAACGCGCAGCCAGTCTTTAAAATTATGTATATCCTGGCCGTCCAAATAAATTTTTCCCTCAGGGACTTTGTTTATTCCGAGCAGACACTTTACCAAGGTGCTTTTCCCACTTCCGTTATTACCAATCAATACTAAAAAATCACCACTTTGCAATGTGAAAGAGATGTTTTTTAGGACGGTTCTATAATCATACCCAAATGATAAATTATCGACATCAATACGCATGTAATCACTACCCCCAGTTCAATCAAACTCATTATATCATACCTAAGCGATCATCAACCAAAATTCAAAGCGGTTCGTTTTGAGACTTTCTTATATTTAAAATCACAGGTAAATGTGCGATAATATTTAAGAATAGATAACGAGGAGTGACCACAGGTGAAAAAACAATTTATTACGTTTGAAGGCCCAGAAGGGTCTGGGAAAAGTACGATATTAAAAGCAGTTGAAAAGCAGCTTGAAGCAGCAGGAATCTCTGTTATGAGTACACGTGAACCCGGCGGTATCGATATATCTGAGCGAATACGCGATGTGATTTTGGATGTACATCATACCCACATGGACGCTAAAACAGAGGCACTCTTGTATGCGGCGAGCCGACGCCAACATATTGTAGAAAAAATTGATCCAGCACTCAAAGAGGGTAAAATGGTTCTCTGCGACCGTTTTATTGATTCTTCACTTGCATACCAGGGATATGGACGTAAACTTGGGAAAGATGAAATTTTTAAAATCAATAAGTTTGCGATTGAAAACAGAATGCCTGACTTGACAATCTTTATCGATATCAAACCACAAGTCGGATTGGACCGTGTGTCCCATAACCATCGCAAGATGGACCGCTTAGATCTTGAAAGTCTCGAATTTCACGAACGCGTTTATGCGGGCTATTTGGATTTAATCAAAGCGTTTCCCGACCGCATCCGTGTGATTGATGGGGATAAGCCCCTTAATGAGGTCATTCAGGATGTCATGCATCTTATTAATAACGTCAACGAATAATTGAGGGATTTTCCATGGATATAGAGCGACTCAAAAAAGCCCAATCACAAGCGTATCACATGATTACCAACAGCATTGACAAACAGCGTTTGTCACATGCCTATATTTTTGAAGGTGATGCGGGAACCATGAAGTTCGATGCGGCCCTTTTTTTTGCGATGCGTATGCTTTGTAATAGTCAAAATGCATGCATGGAATGCAAAGGGTGCCACCGTGTCATGAATTTGACACATCCCAATGTATATATCATTCGCCAAGAAAAGCAGGGGGCCATCAA
>PUMO01000148.1 GCA_003551405.1 Mollicutes bacterium
GGGATAGGGCAGCTTGGCTGACCCGGACAATGTGTCCGGGTCTTTTTTTGTTGCATTTGTTTCTTATTTGAAAGGTTTTTGATACTATATAGATAAACCATTACACCATTTGTGAGGAGGCATAACAATGCGGGATTGGACGTCCAAGGAATCATTGATTCGCTTATTGTTGATTGTTAGTATTGCAACCATATCCATCATGGGGATTAACGCCCTTAGTGATTTTTCTTCTGGACTATTCGGCACCATCGGTAATGCGGCTATGACCGTAATTATGCCGTTCTCCATTGCTTTTTTGTTAAGTTTTATTATTAATCCTTTATCAGGCATTATTCAAGATAAACTGAAGTTCAATCGTACGGTAAGTATTGTTATTGCGATATTTATCGGGATTGCGTTCATCGTGTTCATTTTAGCAATGACGATTACGTTTATCGTTTCTCAAATCATGACAATCTCTCAAACATTGATTGACAACATCGATAATGAAGCACTGCAAGGATTTTTAGACAGTGTTAATCAAATGGTGAATCAATATGTCAATTTTGATAATTTTGATGAGACCATTGAAGAGCTTGAGAGACAAGGCATTACGATTGAAGTCTTAACGACTTGGCTTCGTGATACTGCTGGCTTCATCGTGAGTTTTGCTTCAAGTGCAATCAGTGTTGGGTTTACAGTCATTTTGACTCCTGTATTCATGTATTATCTCATCAAAGACCGCACCCGCGTTTTTCAGGGCATTGCCTCAGTGTTCCCTAGTCGCATTCGCCGGCATATTAAAGCGCTCGGTGTACGTAGCGACGGTGTTATTCGCAGTTATTTTATCGGTCATGGTCTGGTGATGAGCTTTATTACCTTGTTCTTCATTGTGACATATAGCATATTGAGTTTCTTTGTGCCGAATTTCAATATTGGCTATGCAATCTTATTTGCGGTCATTATGGGTTTATTTAGCATTATTCCTTATATTGGTGTGTGGATTTCCATGTCCATGCCCATCGCGCTTTTTGCGACAGAGCACATAAAAAGCGATGAGACGACCTATATTTATATCATTGCAATCATTATGATTTTTGTGCTCAATATCATAGAAGAAATACTCGAGAGTACCATCGTGCAGCCAAATATATTCAGCCATCAAGTGAGAATTCATCCGCTGGCTGTGCTTTCAAGCTTTTTATTCTTTGGCGCATTATTTGGCCTTGTAGGGGTTATCCTGGCAGTGCCCATTGCTGGAACCATTAAGGTCACTTACAATTACTTTAAGGATTTGAACCGATCAAAAGAAACGCAAAGCCGCCAATCGATCAGTACGTCATCTCAAAAATCATAAATGTTTCAATAACCGTGGATGTAATAGTCCACGGTTTTTTTATCGGAAAAGCGTAAGCGTTTACAAAAATGCTACATCATGATACGGTGAACATGTAAGAAAAAATAAGGAGGTATATTTATGGAACGTCTCAAAGACAAAGTTGCTATTATTACGGGTGCGGGTTCAGGAATTGCTAAAACCATTGCACAAACTTTCGCGAATGAAGGGGCTAAGGTTGTCTGCGCGGATATTAAAGGGGCAGAAGATACGGCCGAAGAAATCAAGAAAAGTGGCGGAGAGTCTATGGGTGTTACATTGGATGTGACGCAGGAAGAAGACTGGAAAAAAACGGTAAAGAAAACGGTAGATACATATGGCACAGTCGACATTTTAAATAATGTTGCCGGTATTTCTGAAGCGGTAAATATTATGGATTTGGATGTCGAAAAGTTTGATCAAATGATGGCTGTCAATGTTCGCGGTGTGTTCCTCGGAATGAAACATACACTTCCGATTATGAAAGAAAAACAATACGGAAAGATCGTCAATATTGCTTCACTTGCTGCGCACATTGGGCTTGATGGTCTTCCAAGTTATAGTGGGTCCAAAGGCGCAGTCATTGCGATGAGCCGTCAAGTGGGAACGACATTTGCTAAGGATAACATTCAAGTCAATGCCGTATCTCCAGGTATTATTGATACACCGATTTTACGGAATAATTCACCAGAAATGACCAAGAAATTTACGGAAGCCACACCAGCCGGACGTCTTGGAAAAACAGAAGATATTGCCAATATGGTTCTATTCTTATCATCTGATGAATCGAACTTTGTTACAGCACAAGCCATGTTGGTTGATGGTGGATGGGCTGCGTCATAATTATTAATATAGTGACTTCTAAAAAAAGCTGCCGATATTTTCGGCAGCTTTTTATGCTCTACATCATTGAAGCAAATAGCCTTAAAATAAGCTGAATTATTCGGATGTGCATTGGGGCCTGATCACGCTCTTTAAGCAAGTAACTCGCCTCTCTTAAGGTTTCAAAGTGCTCGCTCATAGTGGGGATGCATGCTGTGTCGTGCAAATAAATACTGTTTTCAAAATGTAAATACAGGCTTCGATAATCGAGATTGGCCGAACCAATCATGGCGCGTGTTTCATCAACAATCATCATTTTGGCGTGCATGAAGCCAGGTGTATACGTATAAATGTTAATGCCGTCTTTCATTAAAATTGGCAGGTGTGATTTCGTGACCATATATACAATGGATTTATCAGGGATGGCCGGAATGATGATGGTTACTTCCACCCCACTTTTTGCGGCTAATCTTAAGGCGTGTTTGAATTCTGGGTCAATGATTAAATAGGGGGTTGTAATTCTGATGGAATGTTTGGCTGAATAGATTAGTGACATATAGACATTTTTAGTGACCTCTTCTTTATCGAGAGGGGTATCGCCGAAAGGAATTATCATGCCTTTTGACTGTTTGGTGCTATATTCATAATAATAACGATGATAATCCATGGTTTCATTGGCTATAAAGCTAATCGTATCAAGCGCCATCAATGTAAGTGACCAAACAGCTTCACCTTCAATGCGGGTGCCGGTATCAACCCAGTGTCCAAGAGGACGCGTAAGGTTGATGTATTCATCACCAATGTTGTTGCCCATGACATAGCCGAACTTATTGTCAATAACTACCACTTTACGGTGGCTACGGTAGTTATTTGCAAAGTTCAGTCGAATTTTAAGCGGATTGAAGCGATATATTTTGATGCCAAAGTCACGCAATTCTTTTTGCATGGATAATGTTAACGCACGCCCACCAAAATCATCAACGACGACACGCACTTCAACGCCATCGGTTGCTTTTTGTTTGAGCGCATCACTGATCTTGGTCCACATGTGAGAGGGTTTGATGATGAAAAATTCCATTAAAATGAAATGTCTGGCTTGGTAAATATCTTTAAGTACTTGTGTGAGCATGGCCTCACCTGAAGGCAAATAGGTGGTCGCTGTGTTTTTATAACTGGGCCATCCCATATTTTTTAAATAGTTGGCTTCTTTTGTTGTTAGTGGTTCTTCCATGGCTTTTAAAAAATAGTTGCGGTTCCGTTCAAGTTCCAAATGCCTATCGCGGTCAGAGGGTTTAATGTTTCGCCGTCTGTACAAGAGATAAAAAGCCCCGCCAACCACAGGGAATACTATAATAGGGATAATCCATGCAATGGTATAGGTGGGATTATCTTCACGGCTCAGTAAAAACAGCAAGATGGCCACCGAGATGGTTATGAAAATCAAGTTCCATTGCCAAAACGAAGATAAGTAATAAATCATCCAGATGAAAAGCGCAATTTGTAAAAGCGCAAATATGAGTGCAATAGTAATTCGGTTTAAGAGTAACTTCCACATTTTTTTCATCATTAACCCTCTTTCACTTTTTATTATAGCATTTTGCGGACAATGTCACATGGACCGCTTAAAAAAGCTGTGGTATACTGACATCTAAAGAGGTGAGCCTATGATTAACTATTTCATGCTTATTGTTGGTGCACTCATCGGCATGATGCCAAGTGAATGGGTCCTTAAACGCTTTTTTCTTGAGCGTGACTTAAACTATGTGAGAAGCGACGGGGTCAGTCCGGCGGACATGGTCTACAGTGTGAAATCGCCGCCATTTGCGTTTATGA
>PUMO01000163.1 GCA_003551405.1 Mollicutes bacterium
ATCAATTGACGCAAAAAACGCGCGCCCTCAGTGGAAATGATGGGCACGTCGTTTTCAGCCGCATAATCGCGCAGCGGTTTTAAGTGCGTCTCAAACACATCGCGGTGAAGGGAATCCAGATAACCCACTAGGATTCATCTTCTTCTTCCAAAAATGTGTTGAGCACTTCTTCAATAATGTCGAATTCTTCGTCGGTTTCGATTGGTTTTAAATCGCCACCATCGGTTTCCTTTTCATCATATGAGGCCGCAAACACTTCATCGGAATCGCCCGGTTCTTTGTATACGACATATGATTTTCCGGTTTGATCGCTTTTGAAGGTCAAGACAATTTCAAAATCCTTTTCATTGCCTTGTTCATCGACCACACGTAAGGTTTTATCATCCATGGTTTCACTCTCCTTTGCCTGTATCCAGGTAGTTTTGTAAAAGCACCACAGCTGATGTTTGATCTATGGTTGCTTTGCGTTTTTTTCGTTTTTTCTTGTTGCCGATCATGGTTTGGTTGGCCATTTTGGATGTCAATCTTTCATCAAGCAAGATTACTTGAACACTGCTATGCTTTTCAATGGCCGCTTTAAAGGCTTCGCTTTTCTTTGCCTGCGCACCAATGGAACCATCCATGTTTTTAGGGTAACCAAGGACAATTACATCGATGGGTTCATTGTCCAATATTTCCAGTGTTTTTTCAAGCGGTGTGTTTGTATCACCCTGTTCAAAGCGAACATTCTTCAGTCCACGGGCAAACTGTTTATAATCATCACTGATCGCAATACCGAGGGAAGCATCGCCTAAATCAAGACCTAGCGCCTTGGTTTTCATGATAACTGTTCCTTTACATACGCGATAACGTCATCAACTTTGGACGGATCTTTCCCACCGGCTTGAGCAAAGTCAGGTCGTCCACCACCACCGCCACCGGCGATTTGGGCGGCCGCTTTGACCAGATTGCCAGCGTGGACATCGCTTTTTGATTTACAGACAAAGATAACTTTCTCATCCTTGACATTGGCCAAAAAGATGACACCTTGCTTGGTGTGTTCCATCAACCGGTCCGCCATGGTCTTAAGGGTATCATTCTCAACATTTTGTGTTTTTGCGACGATGTTGCCAAAGTCATCTTGGAGGGCAAGGTAGTCTTCCAAATGAGAAAGGGATTGTTGCTTGCGTTTTTCATCAAAGGTTTTTTCAAGGGTTTTAACCGCTTGTTGATAATCTTTCAAGGTTTGACGCATGGTGATGACATCACGGTAAGAGCCTATAAAATCAACGGTTGGATAACGGTCAAATGAGACGTCAATGCCGAGTGCTTCCGCTTGGGCCAAAATATTGTCTTTTTTCTGCTTCAAGTGATTGAGATTGGATTCAAACCCTTTTAGATACGTATGGATTTGATTGACCTTGTCGCTGGCAAGTCCAACGATACGGTAAACACCCGAGCCTTTTGATTCGATGCTTGCAAGCGCAAACTGTTTGATTTCCTTTGTATTCTCAACATGCGTTCCACCACATAGGTCAAGCGTGACGTCCATATTAACCATACGGACCTCATCGTCATATTTCTCACCAAATTCTGCGATTGCGCCGCGACGTTTGGCTTCATCAATGGTCGTCGTCTCAATTTTTACATCTATGGCTTCTTTGATTCTTTCATTGACGCGCCGTTCAATTTCAAGCAACGTCTCATCATCAGGCAGTTCAAGGTGATTGAAGTCAAAACGTAGATAATCGGGGCCTACTAAAGAGCCTTGTTGCATGACGTGAGAGCCAAACATCTCACGAAGGGTCTTAAAAAGCAAATGTGTCGCAGAGTGGTGCGCCTTGGTATATTCACGTGAAAGGGTATCGACATGCAAACGAACGGTATCCCCTTCTTCAATATCATGCGCATCGAGCATATGAAGCGACTGACCATTCGGCAGTTTTTGAACGTCTTTCACTTCATAAACACGGCCATTTTTCACGATAACCCCTTGATCTGCAATCTGACCGCCACTTTCCGCATAGAACGGTGTGCGTGAGGTGACGATGCCTGCATCAAAAACTTTAATGACCTCACTGTCAACTTCAAGCGTATCATATCCTACGAAGGTGGACGGTGTTTTAAAATTGAGGAACGCTTCGTTTTGTGCATGCATGCCTGTTAGGTCTTTTCGTGCCTGACGCGCACGCTCACGCTGATTTTCCATATGTTCATCAAATCCATCTTTATCGATGGTGAATCCTTGTTGGTGCGCATATTCTTCAGTAAGTTCTACAGGAAATCCGTATGTATCATAAAGCATGAACGCATCTTTACCGGAAATAATTTTTTCATCAGATTTAAGTAAGTCATTCAGTATTTTTTCACCCTGATTGAGGGTTTCTAAAAATTTATTCTCTTCTTTTTCAATCAGCGCACGCGTGAAATCAATGCTTTTTCTAAGTTCCGGGTAACTTCTTTCCATCATCTCAACGACAACATCAACCATATCATTCAGGAATGGTCCTTCAATGCCGATGTTGCGTCCGTGCTTCACTGCACGACGAAGTAAGCGTCTGAGGACATAGCCGCGTCCTTCATTTGAAAATGTCGCCCCATCAGACAATGCAAAGGTTACACTCCGAATATGATCCGCAATCACTTTAAATGACATTTGGCCGTTATAAGGGGTGCCAGAACGCTTCGATACAGCCGCAATCACCGGATAGAAAAGATCGGTTTCAAAGTTGGTTTCAGTTTCCTGAATGACGGCGGCCATGCGCTCAAGCCCCATGCCTGTATCTATGTTTTTATTGGGAAGTTCAGGGTACTCTTCACGGCTCAGTCCTTCTTGGGCATTGAACTGTGAAAAGACAATGTTCCATATTTCTACATAACGGTCATTTTCAACATCATCGCGAATCATGGTTGGATCATTCGGTCCGTACGCGTCGCCGCGGTCACAGAAGATTTCCGTTGAAGGGCCGCACGGACCAGGACCAATTTCCCAGAAGTTTTCGTAACTTTTAATGATGCGTGATGCATCAACCCCGATATCAAGCCATTTTTGATAACTTTCTTCATCGGTTGGATACACAGTAAAATAAAGGTTATCCGGATTAAAACCGAAATATTCCTTGCTTGTCAAAATTTCATAGCCCCACTCAATCGCCGCATCACGAAAATAGTCGCCAATTGAAAAATTGCCGAGCATTTCAAAAAACGTATGATGTCTAGCCGTTTTCCCGACATTTTCAATGTCATTGGTACGAATGCATTTTTGGACATTCGCAATACGAGGGTTCTTAGGGACTTTTGAGCCATCAAAATAGCCTTTGAGCGGTGCCACGCCCGCATTGATCCAAAGCAATGTGGGATCATTAATTGGAATCAGTGATGCCGAGGGTTCAATGGCATGGCCCTTGTCTTTAAAAAACCGCATCCATGTTTCTCGAATTTCATGCGCCGTCATTGTCTTCATTGTTATCTCTCCTTTTAAACTTAAAAAAACGCCCTTAAAATCATTTAAGGACGACTCTAGCCGCGGTACCACCTTTGTTCATAAGCGCTCAATAGCGTTAACGCGGCTAACGGATGGGTTTGCCATCTCTTCGAAGTAGCTTCCATGCACCGATCGGTTTGTTTTCACCGGCCACAAACTCTCTTTAACAACCCGTCCATGTACTCTTCTTCTTCATCGATTTATCATATTATACAAAATAACCCTGGCTTTATCAAGCATTTTAACTGATGTCGTGATCCATATGGCCTTTATATTGACTTTAGAGCGATATAGTGTTAAAGTTACATTAGTAATGTAAGCGATACCATAATTTGAAGGAGGACGCTATGTATCAATTAAAAGACAAGGTTGCAATCGTAACCGGAGGTGCCAGTGGCATCGGGTATCACACAGTGAAACAATTCCTGGAAAAAGGGGCCAAGGTTGTGTTGTCTGACTATGACGAAGCAACAGGTGAAAAGGCCACAAAAGAACTTAAAAAACTGGGAGAAGTCACCTTCGTTAAAGCGAACGTGGCTAAAG
>PUMO01000024.1 GCA_003551405.1 Mollicutes bacterium
AACCAAGGGCCACAATGCGTATGGCACTTGTTCCAATCGTTAAAAATTCCGTGTCCACTTCACTGGAAAAAAGAATGAATATATAACGCGCACTGATAAGTACAAATAATGTCATAATGAAGAAATAAGACACTAACAGGCGTGTGGCAAACCCAATGACATCATATAAACGCCGGTGAAACTGTGCGCCAAAATTAAAGCCAACAATCGGTGTAAGTCCCTGCACAATTCCCAGTCCCGGCAGCAATGAAAACTGGATAATCCGGGTGATCACTCCATAGACAGAAATATAAATCGCAGGGTCACCCGGTGCGTGGATGTTGATCAAGTTGTTAACCAATATGACTAACACTGCGCCCAAGATATTGCGAACAAATGTGGGCATGCCGATGGCAGTGATTTCTTTAATCATGGACGTGTCAAGTTTAAGCATATGTTTAATCGATAGTTTTAACTCACTGTTTGGCTTCATGGCCATAACAAGGACATAAACAAAAGATGCAGTCTTAGAAATAACCGTTGCTAGCGCGGCACCACTGACGCCCATGCCCAAGCCAAAATCGAAAATAAAGAATGGATCGAGCACAATGTTGAGTCCCCCACCAATCATCAGTGAAATCATCGCAACATTGGCGCGCCCTTCTGCACGCACCAGATTGTTAAGAACGAGCGACAATGAAAAAGGCGGAAGCCCAATCAAGATATATATTAAATAATCATGCGCAAAACCAATGTTACTATCCGTCGCACCAAAAAGGACAAGCAAATCATCTAAGAAAAATAGCCCCAGTGTCATAATGAGTAAAGACAATCCCAAGTTCAGGCCAATGGCGGTATTGACACTCCGGCGCATTGCATCCGCATCACCGCGTCCAAAGGCCCTTGAAAAGACCGAGGCTGATCCAATCCCGATCATTAAGCCAATGGCCAAGACAATCATTTGAATGGGAAAAGCAATTGACAATGCACCAATCGCCAGTTCACCATCACTCCACGATACAAAGAGGGTATCAACAAAGTTATATAAAGCATTGACGCCCATCGCAACCGTTGCCGGTACCGACATTTTTATAAGCAGTTTTTTAACATTCATGCCACCGAGCATTTCAGAACGTTCTGAGTTCATTGTCAACCTCCCTCAGTATCATACTGAAAACAATTATAGCATGAAATATGATTTTAGGGTTAAGTGGATGATTTAACTTTTCGCAATCGTTTCAGCGCTTTGTTTTTCTTTTGTATCAACGCCAGTGCATCCTTATAGCGTGATTGATTGGACGCTTCTCTCACAAGTTCATCCGTATACGATTCTATGTTGAAAAGATTCTCTTTCTCAATCGCTATAGGCAGTGCAACACGTTTTACATAATGCACACGCTCAGTGTCTGTTTTTTGTGAGGTTTCATACTGCACTTTATATAAAACATGACGTGGATCAATATCATTAAAGATCTGCTTTTTTTCACTCAGTTGATTCGCTTTTAACACATTGTTTGGAAAATAAAGCAACGACTCATAAAAATACCGGTCGCGTTTTAACTGCTTGATCCGTTCAAAATCTTGTGCATCCAATGTCCCATCATGATACTTAAACACAACATCAATAAAATGCTGTAAGGACGTTTGGTGATGTAACAATGTGTGTTTAAGACCAATATAGCGGCGACGCGCGGTTTCTACACATTCATCAATCATATAATAAATCCGTGTTAATTCCAGGTGCATCAAATGTTGTGTCGCGTGCATGCGCTGGCAACTCAACAGTGCTTTTTCAAAATAAGGCAGTGATACTAAGGATTTGCGCAAAGCCTGTGCACTGATAAAACGTACTGTATTACTGAGCGCATCCAATTTCTCATTTAACCCTTCAAAATCAACCACACACGTCATTAATTCCTCAGCCTTCTTAAATGCTTGTACTTCAACACAATGCATGCCCCACAGCACAAAAAATGTATATGCCGTAAATGGGTCCATACTGATAAGATATTTTTCAAGTGAACTGATGTGTGACTGTGATATTTGTACCTTTTGAAACGCAACACTCAAAAACAGATCAAACAATTCTTCGCTGCGCTGATGAAAGGAATAGCTAATCGCTTCACGTAGATGCAACAACTTTGTTTTATTGTCATAAAATAGTGCATCAACCGCTTCTTCTATATGCGCATTACCGATGGTTGTTTTCAAATAATACGATAAATCCATGCCAACCTTCTTACTGATGGATTTAATGAAGTAATCACTGGGTTCTAAAACGTTGTTTTCAACTTTTGACAGATAAGAGACACTACAAATCCCCTTGCATAGTGCTTCCTGTGTCCAACCTTCTTTAATTCGTTTCGATTTCAAGGCTTGCGCGAACCCAAGCGAACTCCCCTGGGTTCTTTGTAATGCTTTGTCCTGCATTTTCTTTTTCATGAAAGCGTGCGTCATTACATAATACCTTCCTCTTCTGTTTTTAAATACACTACATAAGGTCATCTTAAAACACATTATCAATACATGCGCTTTTTACTTGTTGATAAAATGTTGAAAAAAGCCACCTTATTTATCATATCGTAATGTAAATTATAATACAAGCGCTTTCTTATTATTTACACTAATACTAAAAAAATGCCAGTAAGCACATCTTGTGTGTGTTTACCGGCATTTTACGGTTCAATTATTAAATTCAGCCAATGTTCGGATAGCGACACCAGTGAATTAAGGGACAGCGTTCACATTTGGGCTTTTTGGCCAAACAGTGATAACGGCCGAAAAAGATCATTTGGTGATGAAGTTTGGACCACGATGATTTTGGAAACTTCCGCATTAGCTTTTCTTCAACTTTTAAAGGACTATCATTGTTATAAGCAAGTTTCAAACGTTTAGAGACCCGTTCAACGTGGGTATCAACAGCAATGCGGGGCACATCATATAAAACACTCATTACGACATTGGCAGTTTTGCGTCCAACACCCGGAAGACTTTCTAAATCTGTTTGGGTACTGGGGACTTGGCCATCGAACCGTTCCTTTATTGCCTGAGCGGTCGCTTTAATATTTTTGGCTTTGTTTTTGTATAAGCCAATTGCTTTTAAGTCATTTTCAAGAGTTTCGATGGGCACACTTATATAGTCACTTACCGTTTTATATTTTGAAAACAATGTAGGCGTAATCTTATTGACAGATGCATCGGTGGACTGTGCAGAAAGCATCACTGCAATTAAGAGCTCAAGCCCATTGGTATGATGGAGTTCAATATTTGCGCGTGGAAACATTTCCTCAAATGCTTGCAATATTGCAGCTATTCTTTCCATAGTTTGTGAAACTCCTTTAGGATTTCGGTGTTTTTCTTCGGTGCTTTATGGGTATCTTCCAAACGGTTAAGGAGCACACGGTCTACATGTTTAATACTGGGATTGTTGTAAGTCATGACAGTTTTCACCGCACTTTGAATCATGGAAAAATCATATTCTTCTTCAAAGACCCATGCGCGGACGGTCTCGATATCAAACTGGGTAAGCGGACGTTGAAACATGTCTTCCAAATAATCGATGATCTGTGCAAGCACATTGTTTTCATCGCTTTGTTGTTTGTTTTCAAGGTGATGGACCACTTTGTGAATAAAAAAGTCCACGTTGAATGTTTCTTGTTGCTTGCCGGTTTCATCTTCATCCAGGCCAATGGTTAAATACCCCTTGGCAATCAAACTGTTTAAAATGTTTTCGGTTTGTTTGGGGGTGGTTGCCAACCACTTGGAAAACTTATCCGGTTTAATAATCCGTTCATTTTGCATAAGCATCTTATGCAGTTTAATCAACGCCACAGCCTCACGTTCGGTAATATCAAATTTATGATAATATTTGAGAACTAAATCGGCGTAATCCAACACACCATCTTTAATCATTTGCTTGATGAGCTGCTTCATGAGCGCCTCCTAAAATTTCATGCTTTTTTTGGCCAATTTTTTAAGCGCAATTTCAGCCGCATGCTGCTCAGCTTCTTTTTTACTGCGGCCTTCC
>PUMO01000199.1 GCA_003551405.1 Mollicutes bacterium
GGTTTACCTGCCCCGGATATATACGAAGATTATAATAACTCGGATATCATTAGGGCGGACCAATTTACCAATGATGTACTTTATCGCCTGTGCATTGACTTAATACTGTCCATGGGGCATATGCAAAGTATAATTACGGAGTCCAATGCGTTTAATGAAGAGTTCTTTACGAGGTACGAGCGATATCTTGAAAGATTTCTTGAGCATGGAGTTGGAATTGAGGATAAAGATGAGCGTGGAGATTTGCAAAAAGAGGTCATTGATTACTTGAAAAGCTACTATGCAGCACAGGGAGATTATTTTCGCAATTATCCATGGATGTCCACGAGTTTAAAAGATCCTTATAATAGAAGGTTCTGGAACTATTGGGTTGATGCCCGCCTGCTGCCAAGCCAGGTTTATCAGCCCTCAGGCTTAGTTGATGAAGCCCTGCAGCATCTGAGATAAAGGAAAGGCAACATGCTCGCGTAAGCAAGTGTTTACCCGTTTTTAATCACAAATTAATACATTTGACATGACCAATAGCAAGAATGATTTATTATTTTCAGGGAAAAACCTGGTCCTATCTCACGATCAATTAAGGCCCGTCTTATACATACCCAAGCTGGACATCCCGCGAGGAGAGATATGTGTGTTGTTTGGCGAATCCGGCTCGGGAAAAAGTAACTTGCTGGAAACCCTTGGCTTGATGAGGGATTGTTTTGCCGCAAACAAAGCTACATACGATAAGGTTTTAAACGACTTGATGAATTGCGACGAGATTAGTAAAAGCGTTAAGAGTGGCATCGAAGGCATTAAGAATGGTGAGAATACGGAATTGAGGTATTACGACCAGAAGGGGGAAGATCACTTGTTCTTTGAAGTCACGGACTTTGAGTGCTTCGAAAATGTTCATAAAAAAACGAAGACTTTTGCCAGACGCATTCGCAAGCATAAAAGAAATAAGAAGTTAGCCGGCTACGATACCATATGGACGAAAAAGAGAGGCATGAATCATCTTCGAAAGAATGATTTTTCCTTCATATTCCAAGCGCATAACTTAATGCCTACCTTTACTGCATCTGACAATGTGATGATAGCTGGTTTTAATAATAGCCGTGCGAATGAGCCTATAACAGAACAAAGAGCGCAGGCCAATGAAACCTTGGGGCGTGTTTGTCTTTCAGGTCGCGAAAACTGTAAGGCTGAAGACTTGTCAGGTGGTCAGAAGCAGCGCGTTGCTTTTGCACGGGCCATGAATGCCAAGTTTTCCGTGATTTTTGCTGATGAGCCCACAGGTAACCTCGACTGGCAAAAGAGCATTGAGGTCATGGATTATTTGACAGAAGTTGAAGCCAGTGGGCACAGTGCTCTGATAGTGACGCACAGCATTGATCTGTGCATTAAGTATGCTGATCGCATTTTCCTCCTGGATACGGTTGCATTAAATAAAAACAATGGGGGGCCTAACATTGCTGTCAAATATGAAAACAACATCATGGGCATCATTGATGATGAAAAGACCATTGTTAGAAATGAAAAAGGCTGGTCACAAAACAATGGACTCATGATTGATGATGAGCACTTGAAAGTCAAGCTAAAAGAGCATCTGGGTGATAAGAAATGTCAAGAAAAAACCTCGTAATCACATTCTATTTCTTAATTCTGGATTATATGCAAATGTTTTTGAACTTGACTCCTGCTTGTGAAACGAATCAACTTACGGGTTCTTGTAAAATGAAAACATGATCTTGCGACGTAATCGGGCTTGCCAGGCTACAAGTATCTCGTACAGGTTGGAAAATCTAGGTTTTTGTCAAATTTTTTGTGCCATATAACAATCAATATTTAAAACACAGACCCATGTCACTGAATAAATTTTTGAATTTATTACCATTTAATGACTTAAAAAAGCTTTTTTTTAAAAATGAGCTTAATGTTTTTTTTACGCGTAAGAATTACTTGCTTGTCATAGGCTTTGCATTTTTGGCAATTGCGGCCATTGGATTCTCCTCGGGAAGCATCGATTATCTGCAAAAGGAGATGCGCAGCCCCTTCGTGTATCAGATAACTGCCGATCCACCAAGATCTCGCACCAAAACACCCTTAGAATATTTACGAGAAGGGACTAACAATTATAACGATCTGGACTCCATGCAAAAGTACCAGTATTCAAGCATCTACAAATACATGACATTTAGCGAAATTATCGTTGGCGTGAACCATCGAGTGGCTGGCAGAACAGTCGTTCATAGCGATTCAACGCTTATGGATGTCATTTTGGATGCTGAAAGGAAATTGGTTGGCCATGGTTTTGATTTTGGCGGGCATACACCTTATCTAGGGCTTGATCAAACCAATAACTATGGCGTCATCATTACGGAATCTTTGCTTAATCGATTACCTTGCGATCAACATGGTCAAAAAACGCTTGATAGTCCTCCATTCATTCAGATTGACACTGGCGACGATTATGCAATCATTAACATTCCCATACTGGCCGTAGTAACTGAACTTCCGGATAACGTGGACATTTTGGTGGAGGATTATTACTTTGATAACGTGAATCAGGAAGCCAGGCGCTTTTTTCAGACCGATCCATCTCTTACTTCAAAAAACTTACATTTCATGATAGACCTGGATCCTTCACGATCTTCAGGCCAAATTGTCCAAATACGTGATTCCCTGATTGAGGCCAAAAGGGAATGGAATGAAGATAATCCTTTTCGTGTGAACATTGACAAGATTTATGCTGTTGAAACATTTAAGAAAGCTTTTCGGCCAACAGTTCTGGTTACCTATAGACTGGAATCGTCAGTTGATCGCAGCACTCGTCATGCGATTTTTGAAAATATAAAACACCATTCCGGCCACATTCAACGTCTTAGTGCCTTCGACATTGATTCACATTCCATTATAAAGTTTTATAATCCAGACAGAGTTTCATTTGAACACGATGAAGCGGAACGAGACAAAGAGCGTGAGCACTTAGCCATCAACTTTGATGAGCTGGATTATGTGCGCGATTTCAGGGATAGTTTTCAGGAAAACACCGGACTTATGCTTGAAATGTCACGAATCCACCAAATGGAGCATTATCAAATGGTAGTTCGTCTCTTGACGGTAATTGCATTGGTGTTGGTTGTGTTTGCCGTGCTTGCCATCATTTTATATGTCCATAGCGTGGTAGATACTTACCTGAGTGGCATTAGGACGAACATTGGTACTTATCTGGCTTTTGGCGTTAGCATACAAAAAGTTTACATTGCACTTGTGTTTTTGTTCATTATTTCTGCTGAACTTTTAGGTTTGATCCTTGTCTCGCTGATAGGTTACTTTGGCACCTTCGGCGGGATTTTGAGTTTATTCTATGACTTTGAGGCGCATCCCTTCTTTGGTCTTGGCAGGATAGTGGATTGGGTTTATCTGGCAATTATTTTCCTGGTCCCGCCCATTGCGATCTTTTACTTGTCAATCAGGAAAATATTTAAGCAAAGCCCAGGTGACTTGGTTTACAATCGAAACATTACTTAAGACTCTCGGATATATGTTGACCGCTTGAATTATTGTCTAACGTTAAACAAATCGTCATGAAAAAAAACATCATTATTATCGTTTTAGCTGGAATATCGGTGATTCTTGCTGCACTTTTATTATTTCAGCCAAAAGCTGAGGAGGGATCATTGGATGATACCATAAGGGCTTTTTTTGAGGCGGTGGAGGAGAATGATGCGGATGCCTATACTGCCATGATTCAAGGTTGGGATGAGTTCGGAGAATCAACCCAGCGATTCATGAAACAGACCTACGAGGGCATTCACGAAGGCCTTGTGGCAGGTGATGGGATCCAGCACGTGGAGTTTTATAATGTGCGCAGGTTTACCATTCCAATTCGAGTGCACCTCAATAATGGTGAGACGCTTGAACACGCAGTAAGTGTAGTCCATGAATCAGATCAATGGCTTATCAGTGACTAAGGGTTCATTCATCATCATGTCA
>PUMO01000171.1 GCA_003551405.1 Mollicutes bacterium
CCCTTACTTTAATGCGGCGATGAAAGAAATGGTCAAAACCGGTCATATGCACAATTATATGCGCATGTACTGGGGCAAAAAAATCATTGAATGGTCAAAAACCTATAAAGAAGCGTACCAAACCATGATTTATTTGAACAACCACTACTTTCTCGACGGCCGTGACCCCAATTCGTATGCCGGGGTGGCGTGGTGTTTTGGCAAACATGACCACGGATGGAAAGAACGCGCGGTCTTTGGGAAACTGCGCTACATGAATGCTTCAGGACTCAAGCGAAAGTTCAATATAAACGCTTATGTAAAGAAGATGGACGAATTATAAAAAATTCACTACCCCTGGGGGCAGTGAATTTTTTTATATGTCATAGGTCGCCTGTATTTCAGCCGGGGTTTTTCTAAGGACACCAGTAAGTGGAAGCAGACCGAACACAATATGGAAAACATACAACAATAAAAGACCGAGGAAAAACGGCACCACACCAATCGCAAGCACACCAATCAGCTCACCGGTGGCCTGGTTAATGGAATAAAGTACATAATACATGCCTGCGTAACCCAGTAAACTCGTCACGCTCATCAGTGCCACAATCTCCACAAGGAAAAGCTTTACAACATCCAAACGCTTGACACCAAGCGCACGGTAAATACCAATTTCATGGATGCGGTTCAACATCGAGCTTCGGATGATGAAGAAATATGCCAACGCACTGGACGTAAGGGCAATAATACTAAAGGTTAATAAGCCACTAAATTCTTGCATGCGCTCACTGCGCGCCGCAGCTTCTTGGACTGCGTAACTGTCTTCATACTCAGTGTCATTGGCATTTAGCACGCGGGACGCTTCATCTTGATCGCTCGCATAAAGTCTTAATGTCTGAGCGTTATTAAACGCAAAGCTTTTAAGGGCATGGGTTGTAAACATGGTTCCCGGTGGCCCATCATGCGTGCCCACTATGGTATACGTCTCATTACCAATGGTGCGTGTTTCTTCTGAAAATTCATCGGGAAAATCACTTTCATGCGCCAGGACTTCATCATCGCTTTCAATGTCACGCCCATCATTGATGGTAATGTCCACAAGGTCACGGGCCCAAAAACTGCCTTCACGGACCTGGTTATAAAGACGTGCTTCACTAACAAAGACCACATTAGCATCATGGTCGCTGATTCCGGCAATCGGACGCATGTCATCACCGGTCGTGATGGTTAAACCCATCAAATCATTCATGGTTTCAACGCCGGTGCGCGCAAGATTGCGCTGTTCAAGTAAATTTTCTGCATACGTCATTGAGAGCACAACTCCCTTTGGATGCTTAGGCATTGCGCCATAGACGATGTCCCCTTCATCGATCTGGTCGATGAGCGCAAAATTGCTAGTCATGCTTTCACGTTCAGGGGTTTGATAGAACCTGGGCAAATTGAACGCAAGTGACTGCGATTCATCACGGACGTTCATACCATAAAACACCGACTCTTCAAGCAGAGGGTCAAGGTCGCTTACCGTACTGAATTGATTACGCGGAACATTGAACGTATACTGTGGGTCTTCTAAAAAGTCCGCATCGTCAAGCGTGAACACACTCGCCATCATTGAAAAGGCAAGCGTGAACACAGCCGCAGCCCCAATGAACGCAAGGTACATCAAACGGGCTAGCTTTGAGCTATGGCGCACCTTTTTAAGGCTTTCAATCAAAATTTGTTTGAAGGGGATGACAGAACGTTTCTTGCCATGTTTTTCTTCAAGCGGCGGATAATCGATGCCCTTACTTTCAGGCATGTGTTTAGCGACTTCTTCACGGGTTGATTCATGGATGACCGTGTCGCTTTTTTCATTGATGATATTAATCCCGCGTAAATCCGTTTGGTCAATATCGATATAAACCGTATTATCCTTGATGATAATGCGCCCGTCAATGGATGGGGCGTAGTCATCTTTATATACACTCAGTGAATCTGAGTCACTCGACATCGCATTTTTATTAAGATCACCCAGGAAAATATCACTATCCGTGGTGGTATCCACAGCCCCACTTTCACGCGCTTCACTGCGTGATGAAACTTTTCCATCCACAATATGGACAATTTCATCGCCATAGTAATTGGCAAGCGAGGTTTCATGGGTCACCATGATGATGAGCTTCGTTTTGGATATTTCTTTTAATAAACGCATGACCGCCAGCGTGTTTTTGGAATCAAGGTTCCCGGTCGGTTCGTCCGCAATGATGACATCAGGGTCTTTAGCGAGGGCACGCACAATCGCAATGCGCTGTTGTTGGCCACCAGAAAGCTGACTGGCCAGACGGTGTTTGTACTGAGGCATGTTGATGAGTTTAAGCAACGTGTTGATGCGCTTATCGATTTCTTCTTCATCATTGATGCCAATCATCTTAAGTGGCAAGCGGATATTTTCTTTGACCGTTTTATCGGAAAACAGTGCATAGTTTTGGAAAATATAGCCAATCGATTTGGCGCGCATGGCGTCGATCGCTTTAGGAGCATATTTGTTAAAACGCGCGCCCCCAATTTCGATGGTGCCCCCATCACTCTTATCAAGCCCACCGAGCACATTGAGAAGTGTGGTCTTTCCTGAGCCACTTTCCCCCAGAAGCATCACAAGACCTTTGTTGGGGAACTTGATGGAGACATCATTCAGCACATGGTTTTCATTCCGCTTATTTTTATTATAATACTTATTCACATTGTTAAGTTTAATCATCATCTCACCTACTGTTCCTTAAACGCGCTGATGACACTGCCCGCAAAGATATTGCGGTTAAAACGCAAGGACAGTAACGCACTCAGAATCATTAATACAACGATCATAAACAAGTAATTGCTTAGGGTGTAATAGCGAATAAAGCTGCCTAAAGGAATGGCTTCAACATAAACACTGATGTTGAAAAATCCCATGGTTAATATAATAGCCACAACCATAATCGCAATCATTTCATAAATGTTGACAACGGCCAACTGACGTTTGAAGAGCCCCAGTGAACGCAAGACAATGTAATCTTTACGTTTGGCGCCCATCACATTCTTAAGCGCAAGATACGCCACAAAATACATCACCGCCGCAACAGCGATGGCCGCAACGGCCATGAACAGATTCGTAATGACACGCAGCACATTTGAAAACTGATCAGAAACACCAGCTGGATAAAGCGTGTTGTATGTCTCAGCGTCTATCGCCCCGCTCACCTGTTCTGCCGCAAATCCATCATCGACGTACAACGTCAGCTGATAAGCCTCGTAATTGTCAAACATGGCACTGAAGGTTTCAGGATGCATTCTAAACCCGACCACTTCCTGATGTTCAAGGTCTTGTGTGCTTAAGGATAGGTTGGTTTCAAACCGTTCAAAGCTGTACCCATCTTCAAACAAAAAGGTGATGTCACTTTCAAATGTGTCCGCCTCAAGCCCCCGTTGCTGTAAAAAGTCTTCAGAAAAATAAATGGCATCTCTATCAATCCTTGAGTCGACCAACATCTCATACGCCGAAGCATTCAGGATTTCTTCTTCTCCTTCAATCATTGTGGACATCTCAAGCGTAGAATGATTGAGTAAAATCGCGTGACCATAAAAGTAGGGATTTGAAAAATGGTCTTCATGGAAGAAAAATTCGCTGCTCCATTGATTTGGCGCATCAATCACGCCCACCACTTCAAAAGACGGCCACGCCTCGGTCACCTCACCCGTGATGCCCCTTGGCATCTCAAGTGAAAACTGCACGGTGTTCCCCACTGAAAGCGTGTTGCTTGCTACGACAATTTCGCTTGAATCTTCAGGCAGGCGACCACTTTCTAAATCCCCCGCACGCAACGTGTCGGCAAGCTTTGGAAACCCGCGGTTATAATCATGACTGATTTCACCATCGACTGAGGCCACATAATAATTGGTATCATTCATA
>PUMO01000090.1 GCA_003551405.1 Mollicutes bacterium
TAATAAACAATTTCAACTTGCAATTGAAAATGGCAACTACAAATAGTACTACCAGCAAAATAGATTAGTTAGCAACCTTAAAATTTGCATATTCTAAGAGATCAGCCTATTACGATAAAAAAATGGCGTTTATAAGCGCCATTTTTTTATGAATTTTTTACATTTTTATCGCATTAAAAAACCGGAAATCCATAGACAGCTTTATAAAGCCGTTTAGATTTCCGGGATACGGACAAAATTGGTGGAGTTGAAGCACCTCGAACATTATCCGCGTCACGAAACATATGTTATGCATAATCACTATTAGATGTATTTTTGAGTAAAGGATTAATTATGTCTTGAAGAGTGGTTTTAATTGAATTTAAACTATCTATTTCAATTTGCTTCTTGATGGTGGGGTAGTTGTGTCTCGATAATCTTTCAATTTCCTTTAGCGTTTTTCCTTTATCAAAAATAGCATTCGGATATAATGAACTTGAGTAATTTGATTAATAATTTCCATTAATTGCATTTACAGGATTACCACTTACAATTTCTACAAGTACTGACATAGAAGATGTCGACATTGACATAGATCCAAGTGATACAGTGATTGAAGGCACAGATGTGACGTTAAACGCCCCTGAAGTTGATGGGTATGTGTTTGACCACTGGGTTGATACAAAGAACGAGACATTTTGAGTGAGTCGAACCCTTATACGTTTACTGCCCAGACCGACATGACAATCGAAGCCGTTTATGAAGCTGATGATAACGGTGAGAACGGCGATGATGCTGAACAAGCCGCGCAAGCTGTCATTGATGATTTTGATGGGGACTTATCACACATGGATGCCATGGTTGAATCTTTAGAAGAAAGTGATGCCCTTGAGATGATAATGAATGTTGATATGACAGTTGATGATGGGGAAATCGAAAGCCAATCACTTAATGTAGATGAAGGCTATGGTGAAATTGTTGCGGAGCTTGAGAGTGACCATTCAATCGTGGCGGTGACGATTGAAGAAAGTGACATCTATACAGATACTAGAGTGATTAATGCCGTGTTTTACAGTGGTGAATAATAGTTGACCCCTTTCAAGATGTGTCCACACGTGTGGACGCATCTTTTTAGTGTGACAAGCGCTTTGAGCGTACTGTCAAAGAAATTGGCATTTAGTAGTGGAAATGATAAAATGTATCTATAAGTTACTGAACGAAATAATGACGCACTTAAACGCAGGTGATTATCATGACAAAACAAAATCACAGTTCATTAATAAACCATTTATTTGGCACCGAGGAGAATTCCTGGGGTTTTTTAGTGACAACGATTTTTGATGGGTATGGTGTCATCAATGTTGACACCCCAGATCAAAGTGATATGAATGATAAATTTTGGAATATGTTGGGTTTTTCAGATGACGAAAAACCACCACTTTCAAGTATTATTGATGATAAAACGTTATCCAAGCTTTCTGAGGCTTATGAAGTTTCAGCTAAAAACCAAGAAGAACGCTTTAGTCAACGCGTGCGCTTGTTAAATAACGCATCCAAAACAGTCACATTCTTGTTTAGAGGAAAAGCAACAAAGCTTAAGTCAAATAAGGATCGCTTGTTGTTTGTAGTGTGCATTGATATAGATGAGAATTCACGTGCATACAGTGAAATCAATCAGTTAAAAAACGAATATGAAAAAGTCTTTAACGGTACACAGGATGCCCTCTTTCTTATGCGTGTGGATGGATATAAACAGTTTACGTATTTAAGAAACAATGAATCCCATCAGTACAAAACAGGGTTAACCCAGTCATTTATTGAAAATAAAACCCCAAGAAGCTTACTCGGACAAGAAGGTGGTGAAGTGGTTTCACAAAACTATCAACGATGCGTTGATGCAGGCGGTCCCGTTTCTTATGAAGAAACCTTGAATTTACCTGCGGGAGAACGGGTTTGGTATACAACCCTAACACCAATATTTTCCAATGAAACCATCACCCACATTGTCGGCTCAGCAGTGGATATTACTGAACGAAAAGCCCTTGAAAACCGACTATATTATCGAGCACATTATGATGCACTCACGGGCTTGGCGAACCGTCAGTATTTCTTTGACTACATTCATCAATGCATTGACGAAGGAAAAGCGGCGTTTATTTTACTGTATATTGATTTGGACGGTTTCAAACAAATCAATGATACCTACGGACATGTTGCCGGTGACACCATGCTTAAAGCTGTATCAAGGCGACTAAAAAAGTCTGTCACTTCAGAAGACTTTGTTGCACGCATTGGTGGAGATGAATTTGTCGTCCTAAGATGTGATGATACAAATGAAAATATGGAAACATTGATAAAATCTTTGCACCATGCAATTAGCCAGCCAGTCACCCATCAAGACAACGCAATTTCTTGTGGCGCTTCAATAGGATATGCTAGGTATCCCTTCGATGGAAATAATCCCGATCAACTGATAAATTCCGCTGACCGTTCTATGTACCGTTATAAAACCATTCGTGATAGGCGGCTAAAGGCTTGATTTTAAGCGTTATATAGAGATTTAAGGAAAAAAGTAGAAAAAACTCGCTTTTATCAATGAGTGTGGTATAATACCTTAGTTCGATGAAAGATTCGTGATCGCAGATGTGCAATTTGAAAACGTTGCTCTTGTTTGCAACGTTTTTTTAATGGGATCGAACCAAGAAGGAGAGAAACCAATGACATTTGCAACACTGAACATGAACCAACGCGTGCTTGATGCCATCAACAAAAGTGGTTATAAAACCGCAACAGACATTCAAGCTCAGGCCATTCCACCAATCATGGAAAATAAAGATGTGTTGGCAAGCGCTCAAACAGGGACCGGTAAAACGGCTGCGTTTGCACTGCCAATTATTAACCGCATTCATAACACTAAAAAAGACAATACGAAGCGTGTACCGCGCAGTTTAATTTTGGCGCCCACACGTGAACTTGCCCTACAAATTCAAGAAAGCTTTACATTATATGGTCGTTTTACGAGCGTTAAAACGGCTGCCATTTATGGTGGTGTTCCCAAATTCCGCCAAATCAAAACCATTAAACGTGGCGTGGATGTTATCATCGCAACACCGGGTCGTTTGCTTGATCTCATTAACATGAAAATATTTAAGCTCGATACCATTGAACACTATGTGCTGGATGAAGCGGACCGTATGCTTGATATGGGATTCATTCATGATGTGAAGTTGATTACATCAATGATTAGCGCACCACATCAAACGATGCTTTTTTCTGCAACCATGCCTAAAAGCATCCAAAAACTTTCAAAAGAATTGATGCAGCAGCCAGTGCGTATTGAAATCGCCAAAGACAATACCCCACTTGAAACCATCAAGCAGTCCATCTATTACATTCAAAAACAGGATAAACCTGCATTGCTCAGTGACATTCTTGAAACTGACGATGTGCGTTCTGCCATTGTGTTTGTCAGAACCAAACAAGGTGCCAACCGATTAAGTACAAACCTCAATAATAGTGGCATTATGGCCCAAGCCATACACGGGAACAAAACGCAGTCTCAGCGTCATCAGACACTTCAAGATTTTAAACAGAAAAAGGTTCGTGTTTTAGTTGCGACCGATGTTGCATCTCGTGGTATTGACATCGATGATTTATCCCATGTCATTAACTATGATATCCCTGAAAGTCCTGAAACATATTTGCACCGTATTGGGCGGACAGCCAGAGCAGGACGCCATGGGTTCAGTTTGTCCTTTTGCAGTCCTGAAGAGACGCATCTTGTTAAATCGGTTCAGTCACATATCAACATGATGATTCCTGTTGAAAGCGATCATCGTTTCAAGGAAGTGAAAATGGTTAACAACAAACCGTCAAACCATAAGAAAAAATCAGCGCAAAAATCAGCGCATAGTAAAAAACAACATA
>PUMO01000074.1 GCA_003551405.1 Mollicutes bacterium
CCCGTTTCCGCACGTGCAGCAGGCCCCCTTTCCTTGCCAACTTGCCGTGTGCTGCTGGGGTGCCGCTGCCCTGCCCTGCCCTCCAGCCTATGCCTCAAGGTATCCACCCACCCTGAGCTCTTGGAGCGCGTCCCTCAGCACCACCGTGCGGTGCTGCGTGGTGTGGATGCGGAACCAGGGGTGGTCCAGCAGGTCAGCGGAATCTGGGCGTGCCCTGGGGTCGGGCTGCGAGGGGGTGGGAGGAGAGGGAAGAGAGTGGGTTGGAGGAGGCCCTGCCGTTGGGTGCTTGAAGGTGGCAGCAGTGGATGGGAGAGGGTCCGGGTGGAAGGTGGGAGGGAGGGTATATACAGGCAGAGCATGTTGTAGCATTTGAGCCTGCAAAACAAAGCCAGACCCCACACACCTGCATCAGCATCTGCACCAGGTGCTTGGCCTCGTCGGACACCAGCTTCCAGCCAGGCGCGGAGAATGCCCAGGCGCCAGACTTGACACGCTCAATGATGAGGTCCATTGACTTGGCGTAGAAGGGTGTCTGCGGGTGCAGTGCAGGAGGGTAGAAGTATGGGAAAAGGGGGGTTGAAGCATCTGCAAGAGATGTGCGAGAGCTGTTTGGCGTTTCAAGGGTCCAGATTGTATGCCTGTTTGCCTTGGCCTTGGACAAATACAAGTGGATAGTACGTGCTTTGAGCACACTAATTCCGACTCACCTACATCCACAAACACTTTTCCTGACGCAAACCCAACCTCTGACTCAACCCACCTTCCCGCATAGCAGGTAGAAGAGGATGACACCCACGGACCACACATCCTGGCTGGCGCCGCACCCCTTCTCTGCATAGTGCTCAGGGTTGGTCAGCAGCTCTGGCGCCACAAATTCTGGGGTGCCGCCAGGCTCAGTGGCGGTGTTGAAGAAGGAGGCAAGAGAGAAGTCGATGAGCTTGATGGGAGAGTCGGGGGCTCTGTGTGTGGGGGGGAGGGAGTGTTGTTGTGCATGCATGGGGAATGAGAGTGAGTGAGTGGGCAAGCGGGTGGACAACTAACGAAGCTGGCGACGCTGGAGAAGGGTTGGCGAGGTGCAAGGAGCACATGTGTGGCAGTGATGTGATCAGCAAAGTCAATGGCAGGTTGCACCCTTCTTTTGACAAGCACACGCTTGCATACAGCAACACTGCATGTGCCTTCTGCCCACTGCAGCCTCCACTCACCTTGTGGCCAGCACAATGTTCTCTGGCTTCAGGTCCATGTGCACGATGCCACAGCTGTGGCAGTGCTGCACAGCCTCCACCAGCTGCCGCATGATGACCGCCACATCACGTTCGCAGTGCGCGGAGTTTTGCACAAGGCTGGTCATCAGGTCGCCACCCTCCAGCAGCTCTGCAGGGATGAGCGTGTGCAGTGTGGCAGAGCAATATCACACCTAGAGAGAGCACAACCCTTCACCAGGCCAGCCGTCAGGCTGCTGGCGTTGCGCAGCCTGTGTAGGAGTATGATGATCAAACTGAACAGGATGATGAGTGCCGTGCAACTAAACCAGGTGCATGCAGGCACGCCAGGGTGCAACAACGCTCCACCTGACCTCAGCCGACGGTACAGGGTTATGATAGAAGAGTGCATGCCCGTACCTGCCACAAAGTAGACCCGGTGGTCAGAGTACAGCACCTCCCTCAGCTGAACTACATGAGGGTGGCTGCCCACAGCGTGCCACACCTGCGCAGCAAGTGGTAGAGACTAGGTCTCGAGTTGCGAGGCAAGCAACTCAATACAGCAGGCTTGTGCTCGCCTCTGTTTGTGGGGTTGGGTGGGCGTTTTCGCCTGGATGGGTGGAAGCAACCACAGGAGCACTTGCGGAGGGAGCGACAACGAGTCGCCACATTATCACGCACCATGACTTCACGCTCGATCAAGTCCCTGTACTCCTTATATGCTTCAGCCTTGATAATTTTGATGGCCACGGGGACCTGCATTGTGCGTGGAGGGGTCAGGGAAGCAGGTTAGTGTGCATTGTGCCAGAGCTGGAGAAACCACAGTTGGGAAGTGCAAGTGCGCATCAAGAGGAGGCATACACGTACACGCACACCAGCTGACACGCCCCTGCCTGAGTGCCCTTGCTGGCCCAACACACAGCCCACTTACCCCAGTGGCAATCTCCTGGCCTTGCAGCACCACCGAGAAGAGGCCAGAGCCGAGGGCTTTCTGGTAATTGATGCTGAACCTGTCGTTGATGTTCATGGTGCCGCCCCTGACCTTGGCCGCCATGTTGAGGGTGAGCACCCACTGGTCGCGCAGGAAGCGGTCTGCGCTGAACAGGGTCATGCACTCCCCGCCCGCCGACTTCACGCCCAGCCCAAACATCATGGCTCCCCCGTCCTGCGTGTGCGAGGCGCGGGCGGGCAGGAGGGTCATCAGCAAGACGGAGAGGATGCACGCAGGCGCCTCCAACCCGTGGGGTGTGTGCTTACACTGTGGCAGGGGTAGAACTGATTGCTTTGGGAGCTGAGCAGGAGGACCGGATCGCAGGCACGCAGGCAGACTGTGTAGCATCAGCATCAGTATCAGGTCCAGCAGTATTCGTGCGCACGTCGTGCAGCTTGTGCTTACTTGGTCCCTGATCGACGTCCACGGTTCGAGGTCTGAGGCATACAAGCTGGGAAATGCTGACCCAGTGCAGACCAATACGGCACACCACCTGCTGGCACGCACAGGGAAGCAGCAGGCAAGCACACCTTTGTGGTGACCTTGCTCTCTGCCCAGGCGCCGACCACGGCTGCCCCGCTGCTGAAGACCGGCTTTGCCAGCGCCAGGCCCTATGCAGCGCATGTGGTGTGGGTCGGTGGGCATACACATGCGTGCGTGGGAGCTCTCAGTCCTGTTGCCGAGGGCCGGAGTGGCGTACGTGCGCATGCAAGCGCGCGCCTGCGCGCACTCAGGTGCGCATCCCATCACGCACACAGGCACAGACGCTGCATGCTTGTTGTATCAGGCCATGCGCAGCGTGCGCGGAACCAGCATCATGTGCGTGCGTGGGCATATGGCCGTTCCCGCCTCCCACCTGTGGGGTCTTGCAGCACGCAAAGCCACCCCTGTCCAGCACATACCACCGCAGCTCCCACTGCTTGCGGAACCTCGACAGGCGCCACAGCTGGGAGTGGCGCGCGGGGCACACAGGCTCTGGCCGCACCCCCAGCTGCCGCACGGAGGCAGGCTTGGGCGGCATGCTGCCGGGTAATCACATGGCACGGGTGCCCAACTGCAACAGTTGTGAGAACTGGGTATAAATAGGAACCAACCACCTCCGGGCAAGCACAGCTCCCAAATACCCAGCACACACCGACAATCGTGGGGTTGCCCACCCTTAGCCACAGTGGGTTGTGCGAGGCAGCAGGTAGGAAAAGTTGGGAAGGAGGAAGGCAAGACACAGGCAGAACGCAACCATGAAACGTGCGTTTTACATTAAAAAAAGAGAGGCTTGTGTGCCAAGTCAAACAATCCTTTAAGGCTGGAGCCCACACAAGGTTAAACAGTGCTACTTACTGCCCAAACTAAACATCCAACCAAAAAAGAGACAAGGCCCCACAGCTCTACAGCTCTACCCTCTGTTTCCTCAAATTCCCAAAACCCCCATTTCCAAGACAACCTTATGGTGCGTGCAGCTCTGCTCGCATGCAGCGCTATTAGTGCCGCACGGCCTCAGCCCGGGCACAGAACACCGGCACGTTCCATGTGCAAGTGCTGCAATGCTCCACACGTACCAAACACACAACACGTCACATGAAAAGCGTCCACACCCAAGCCCTTCCCCCAAAACGGCACCAATTCCCTCCCTTCTGCCCTCTCACCAAGCACCACCACCCGCATGCCCCTTATTTCCCAAATGAGCCCCACACACCCCCATGCTTACATGCAGG
>PUMO01000062.1 GCA_003551405.1 Mollicutes bacterium
CTTTTTGCCACGCGTCACGTTCCGTTTGACACCATTGTTCACTGGTGTGGCGGTAATCGTGTTTGTTTTTTATGGACGCAAGCGTTTTTGAAAGTTCGTCATATTGGCGGGTGATGACTGTTTGAAGCCATGATTTATAAGGATGTTTTTTAGGCATAAGTGTGTGTACATGTTGGTGATGCGCAACACAAAGCGTACCGGTTTGATCAAATGCATGTCTGAACACTTCGTTGTGCAAGGCATCAATAAAAGTCTGAATAATCCGAGATTCGTTTTTTTCATCTCCTTCACAAAACATGCATGTCTTAAACGGATTCTTCCCAGCAGTGAGTGTGCCCTTATGATGTTGATAAAGCGCATCATATAAAATGGCATGGTTTAAAGGGCTCCCAAGCTCTAAAAGTTCACGCCCATGGACTGTGCAAAAACCACCGAGGGATTTGAACCGTTTTCTGAATTCAACATCATTGACGGCTTCTTTTAATAACGTATGCATGCGATCATGTCTAAGTTGTCGTTTACGGTTGCATATGACACAATCCATTGAATTTAATGCATCACTGAGTTGATACACTTTACGCACATCCATTCATGACCACTTCCTATAAAAAAAGTCCTTATGGACTAAAATTGGCGCTCCGGGAGGGATTCGAACCCACGACCCACAGCGTCGGAGGCTGTTGCTCTGTCCAGCTGAGCTACCGGAGCGTGAAACGGACTTTATTGTACCAACAAATGAATCAGTTTGCAAGATGCACCCTAAAAGAAATAAAACCTTGTAACGGGATAAAGACGTCATCATTTGATATGTAAGCGGTTTATTGCTATAATGTAGTAAACTGAAATTAGGAGGAAAAATGTATGGGAAAACTCACAAACCAAGCCGCCATTGTTACCGGTGCTGCCAACGGAATCGGAAAGGAAATCAGTAAACGGTTTTTACAAGAAGGCGCAAAGGTATTGGTTGTTGACTTGTTTGACGACGCACTCGACAAAGCCAAAGATGAACTCAGTTCACTTGGTCACATTGAAACGTGCCAAGCCGATGTATCAAAGGAAAACGATGTCAAGAAATATGTAGACAAAGCCCTGGATGCCTTTGGTACTGTCGATGTCTTTGTCAACAATGCAGGCATTGAAGGGAAAGTCAAACCCATTCCTGAACAATCGATTGATGATTATCAAAAAGTTATGGATGTTAATGTTAAGGGTGTCTTTTTGGGGCTTCAATATGTGATGCCGATTATGCATGAGAAAAAATCCGGCTCAATCATTAACATGTCATCCGTTGCCGGTCTTGAGGGATCTGCTGGTGTTGCGCCGTATGTGACGAGTAAACATGCTGTGACTGGGCTAACCAAAGTTGCGGCGCTTGAAGGCGGCGCAAACCAAGTCCGCGTTAACAGTGTGCACCCTTCGCCAGTCAACACACGCATGATGCGTTCACTGGAAGCAGGATTTAACCCTGATGACGCTGAGAGTGTGAAAACCACGATGGAACAAGGCATTCCGCTTGGCCGTTACGGCGAGAGTGAAGACATTGCCAATATGGTGCTGTTCTTAGCGAGTGATGAAGCGAAATTTATCACAGGTGTTCAGTACCGCGTCGATGGCGGTATGGGCGCTTCATAAAAGCACATCAACAATTAATAAAACGATAAATAATGTCCCCTTTACACTTGTAAGGGGGACATTTTTAATCGAGTTCAATCTGATGGTCCGCAAAGTAATAATACCCTTCTTCACTATTTTGTGCACGCCATGGGGTGTTATAAAAGACATAGCCTTCGACGGTTTCAAGGTTTGTGCGGTCTGGTTGATGAATGGTTTCAAGATTTGGATTGTTTGAAAATGCATGCTGACCCAAAAAGGTAAGCGGCACCTCATCCCCTTCAAACATCACGGTATGTAAGGGTTCGATATCTGAGAACGCTTCGCTTTCAATGGTTTGTACATCTGAATGTATATGAAGCGTTTCAACGGTGTCATTGCCCTTTAAAACGCCCCCCGCAATATGTGTAACGTCACTAGGAACATGATACGTTTCATCGTCAGTGGATGCAAATAAAAGAACTGACCCAATGATATTTTCATCACTTGCCTGGCGATCCGCTAAAAAGGGGGTGCCTTCAAACGCATGGACGCCGATGCGGGTAAGACCATCCATGTTACCATCAATTTGTTCTAAATTCCCTGCATGCTTAAACGCGCGTTGCCCAATGCGCAAGGTATTGGCTTCAATTTCAACTGTCTGCACGGTTTGATCATCTTCAAAGGCGCCACTGAGAATACCGCGCACGCTATAGCCATCATGATTTTCAGGAATGGTTATATGTTGTTTTGGACCGCTTACGCCGCTTACATAGGCATCACCTTCAATGATTTCATATTGAAGCTGTGGTTGAAACTGGGCAAACAAAAAGCCGCCCAGTAAAAAGAAAAGGATAAAGATAATGGCACACATGAGGATAAACTCAAACAAAAAAGCTTTCACGGTTCCTTCTTGCATCATTTAGCCCCTTTCTTGAGTGTTAAACACTCATTTAAAATGTTTGGTATCGGTTGGATAGGTTCTTCGTACACATCCAAGTTGTGTTCACGCTTTTTTCGCGCGGATTTAACATAACGCGTTGGAAGGTTTTAAAGCAAGCCTTGCCCGCTATAGATGAATAGAATCACTGCAAGCATATAATGAATCCAAGGGTGAATGGGGCTCCCATTTATGATGCGCCCATAGGTATAGATTTGATATAAAAAGCTGATCACGGATGCACTACTAACACTAAATAACATTGCATTGAAGCGGGAGCGTTCTATGATTAAATACACCACACTGTATAAAAATAGCCACCCAACAAAAATGGGATACGCAAGGTGAAAGACACTCTAGTCACGAAGTGCTGAAAAGAAAACGTGCGCAAGGCCCAAACAACCAAGTAGTGTGATATAGTGTCTTTCCATAAAAACCCCTTAACCATTCATTGACTTATGAAACCAGGAGCATTGGCTAAATAAACCCAGGATGAAACCAGGGGCGTTTAACCCAACAATAAAAGTGGGTATTTGAATGGGTTCACTTTACCATATGGGACTGCGTTAAACAACGTTAATAATTACGCATCAAGGTCTTCAAGCGCAGCCTTGACGGGTTTAACCCAAATCATATGATAAAAATCGCCCCATGATGCTTTGCGTTTGTAGCGGGGCTCACCAAATATTTTAAGCCAAATATTTTTGGATACTTCATAGATAGAATCAAAGCACACTTCCTCAATGCCACGGGACCGTAAATGTTTGAGTGCATGCACAAGTAAATGCTTGCCATACCCTTTTTGTTGTAAGGCAGGGTCAATATACAAGGAGCCCAGTTCGTAATGGTTTTTAAGTTCACCGTCAGTCCGACGCATAATGCCGCGGTTAGGCGGGGTTCCGTATGCAATGGTCCCAATGAGTCTACCGTTATCATAGGCCACAAAAAAGGTTGAATGTTCACTACTGAATGCTTGATTCAATTGGTCCATTTTAAATTCAAGTTCTTTTTGTGGGTTGAGTTTATCTGAATCAAAATCCTCTTGTTCAAACGCTTTTTCAATGACTTTTTTCCAAAGTGATTGAATCGCGTCATAATCGCTTTTTTTCGCGGTGCGTATCGTTAAGTCTTTCATGGTTTTCCCTCGCTTTACCTTTGTACTTATTAGGGTAAAACAAATTGCAGTGATTTGCAATTAAGGCCAAATAAAAAACGGGCAGTTGCCAGCTTTTTGGTTTCAGTTGCGTTTGAATGGATCGGCCTTAGGTTTTTTTACAATCGGATCCCGGGATTTGATAATCTGTTCACTC
>PUMO01000009.1 GCA_003551405.1 Mollicutes bacterium
CAATAATATCAGCCATTTGCATGTACTTCGGTTTCATCACATGTCCTCCCTTTTTGGACCAGTTAGCCCGCGAATGATGAACTGGTCTAGTGTTGTTTTCATTTTTTCATAAAGTCATCAATGCTAGAAGTTACGTATTGACGCGGCGTTCTGTGTCGTTGGTGATTGCATAACCTCAATCATCTCTAAAGGGTTTTCATTTAACTGGTACATACCATATTATAAACAATGTTTTTCTCAAATGTCAACATTCAAGGGCAAAAAAAGATTTATTTGACAACGAGATTCAATTTTTTTATAATGAACTTGAACGTTGGCATATACCAGAAAAGCACAAGGAGGAAAGCGATGGCAAAAATAAAGCGTGAACATATGCAAATCATCGATACCATCGACAATTATGAGGCTGCGATTGAAAAAGCAGCAGCGCCACTCTATAATGATGGATATATCACGCATGATTATATAAAACAAATGAAAGATAGCATAGAAGAACATGGAACCTACATTGTCCTTGCGGACTATTTCGCGCTTCCCCATGCGCGTCCAAGCGAGGCAGTCAAAGCAAACGGCCTTTCCTTGCTCGTGGTGCGTGAAGGGGTTGATCTCAAAGGCAATGACATTCGCCTGTTCATTGTTCTAGCTGCTAAAGACAGCACCACCCATATGGAAACCTTGCAAAGTTTAGCGGAGTTCCTTATGGATAAACAAAATATTCATGATGTTATTAACGCAGAAAGCAAAACGCACATTGAACAAATATTGGACGAAAGGTGGTAAACCAATGAAAATACTGGCTGTATGCGGCTTTGGAGTCGGCTCTTCAATGATTTTGAAGATGACGATTCAAAAAGCGCTCAAAGCGGTAGGTAAAGAAGGAGAGGTTGTCAACACAACCATCTCTGATGCGGCGAGCTATAAAGCAGACGCCATCTTTACTTCCCCTGATTTTGTGGGCGATCTTGAAGGTCGCGTCAAAGCGAAACTTTACCCAGTGAAAAAGTATTCTGATCTGGATGAAGTCAAAGGACAAGTTGAAAAAATGATTGAAGAAATCGAATAAGTTTACATGTATTGAATTGAACCAGGTTAAGTACCAAAAAAATAATATAAAGGAGACATGTGAACCATGGATGTACTATGGACCATTATTGATGGGATAGTGGCGTTTTTCCAAACCCCACCATTCCTACTTGGTTTCGTCGCGATTGTTGGTCTGATTGCTCAAAAGCAACCGATCAATGAAATTATCCGCGGTGGTTTTATGGCCGCCTTCGGTATGTTTATCATCGAAATTGGTGTTGACATACTGGTTGAGTCCATTGGACCACTTAATGATCTGTACGCGGGTGTCGTCCCTGATCCGGATGCCGGTGGTATTGGTGAAGAATCCTATACCGCGCAGTACGGCAGTGACATTGGTCTAGCAATGGTACTCGGTTTTGTGATTCACTTGGCCATTGCCTTCTTCACGAAAGTTAAGACCATCTTCCTCACCGGACACTTCCTCTGGTGGATGCCCTTCATCTTCGTAGCTGTTGGTGTCGGTGTCGGTATGGAAGGTGCTGCACTGATCATTTGGGGTGCTGTGCTTTCTGCCCTATATTGGTCATTTATGCCTTATTTCTTGCGCCCTTATTCGCGCGCAGTGCTTGGGGATGACTCCTTTACACTCGGTCACCCATCCGCATCACTCGCCCTTATTAGCGGTACCATTGCGCGTTTTGTGGGTAACACGGAAAATTCAACAGAAGACCTTAACTTACCAAAGAGCTTTTCATTCTTCCGTGAAATCTCCATCATGGGTGCAATCATTATCTTCATCACATTCATCATAAGTGGCCTCACCATTAATGATGGCTTTGGCGGTATTGGCATTGAACAGTCGCTCTTCCCTTATGCCCTTTACCAAGGCTTACAGTTTGGTGTTGGTCTGTTGATTCTGCTTTATGGTGTACGCTTGCTCGTTAATGAAATCATTCCTGCATTCGAAGGAATTTCAAGCAAGATCATCAAAGGCGCACAGCCTGCTTATGACGCACCACTCTTCTTTAACTACAAGCCAAACGCGGTGATCATTGGGTTCATTGTCGCAATGATTACATCAACCATTTTAATTGTTATCTTCAACACCGTAGGCTTGTTCCCTGTATTCCTCGTTCCACTGATTATCCCAAGCTTCTTTGAAAACGGGGTTGCAGCGGTAATTGCGGAAGGTCAAGGTGGCCTAAGAGGTGCCGTGATTGGTACCATTTTCTCCAGTGCCTTCATGGTTGTCATTCTCGGTATTTCAACCTATTTCTTCCGCGACACCATTCAAGACTGGATTCTAATCTTCGGCGGTAACGACATGTCACTTTGGGGCAGCGTAACCGGCGGTATCGCAGAACTCTTCGAAGGGCTATTCAACTAAGCTGAATGCCTAATCATCGCGATTATTTCACACACATCCAGTCCTTGCTTGATAACCTGATAAAAAAAGAAGACCAATCGATCAATCAAGCAGTGGACATGCTGTTTGAAGCCACCAAGCAAAAAAATAACATCTTCATATTCGGCGCATCGCACGCCGGCATCCTGAGTGAGGAAATGACTTACAGGGCCGGCGGGCTTGCGACCGTCAACCCTGTGTTTGAATCATCGATGATGTTAAACACCCGCCCGGTTACCTTTACATCAAAAATGGAACGCTTGGATGGCTATGGCACACTTATCGCCGAAAAAACGCCGATGCAAGATGGCGATGTGTTGATCGCCCACAGTGTTTCAGGGCGCAACACAGTGATGATTGATTTTGTCAAAGCAGCGAAAAATAAAGGTGTCAAGGTCATCGCCATCACCAACCTTACATATTCCAAGCAAGTAAAAAGCCGCCACTCGAGTGGTGAAAGACTCTTTGAACTTGCGGATCATGTCATTGACAATCATGGTGATAAGGGCGATGCGGCCATTAAATTTGATGGTCTCAATCAAAAAGTCGGCCCTACCAGTACCGTAATTGGCGCAACAATTGTCAATTCACTGGTCGTGGGCGTGACTGAAAAATTGCTTGACGCGGGCATCGACGCACCGATTTTACATAGCGCAAATATTGACGGTGGCGATGCACACAATCAAGAAATCTTTAAAGAGTTTAAAAACAATATCTTTTATTTATAATCCCTATTCCCCTCCCCCTGAATCTGATGAACAAATTTTCCTTTCTTATAAGTGCCGTTGCCTCCCCAGAAACGGCACTTTTGTTTTAATCAAAGTAAATTTTACTATTTTTTATGATTTGATATAATACGATTAAAGGAGGAATGATATGAATAGAATTGAAATGAAAACGAACGCACGAGAGCGTATCCGCGAAAACCGCGGGATGGCAATTTTAGGAATTTTACTACCAGTTATTGTAATCAGTGCAGTTGTCGGAATTGTAATGGGTGGATTTTTTGCGACAGAATCTCTCGTGTTCATCATTTTGTATCTAATCGTTCTCGTCGCACTTATTCCTGTGCAAGTGGGTATTTTCTATTTTTACCGCACACTTTTAAGCAAAGGGGATGCATCGCTTGCAGACTTGCTTAAGGGTCACAAAGAGAATTTTGCAGGCAATGCAGGCTATTTGATTTTAGTACAGATTTTTGTTTCTCTTTGGAGTTTACTCTTTCTCATTCCTGGTATTATCAAGACATTTTCTTACGCCATGGTTCCATTCATTTTGGGAGATGAAGATTTTGAGCGCAGTGCGGCAGCCCAAGACCCAATCACCCTTTCACGCATGATGATGGATGGGCATAAAATGGAACTATTTATCCTCGTTTTATC
>PUMO01000042.1 GCA_003551405.1 Mollicutes bacterium
CCCTTCAGGGCTTGCGACAACGCCAATATAGCGAACATCATCGGCTCCATGACTTTTGACAATGTTGTACGCTTTAATGACTGAGCCCCCTGTTGCTAGCATGGGGTCAAGCAATAATACGGTTGCGTCTTTCATTTCACTTGGAAATTTCGCGTAATATTCGGCTGGTTCAAACGTGGTTTCATCGCGATATAATCCGATGTGGCCCACTTTGGCGTTGGGGATGAGCATATGGATGGCATCACTCATGCCAAGGCCGGCGCGCAATATAGGCACAATCACAATCGGGTTTTTGAGCGCTTCGCCTTTGGTGTGGGCGAGCGGTGTCTCTATGTCGATGGTGGTGACTTCTAGGTCTTTGGTTGCTTCATAACTCATCAAGCCAGCGATTTCATTGATGGTTTCGCGAAACGTCTTACTGTCTGTGTGCTTGTTACGAACAATGGTCAGTTTGTTTTTAATAAGTGGATGGTCAATCACAAAAGTTTTCATCTAAACACCCTTTTAATTGGTTTTTTATAAATTACAAATATCATGATCTTGTGCTATACTGTTACTATAAAAAGATCTAAGGAGGCCACCATGCAAGATATTGTTAAAGCGTTTGATAACTTACCATGGATTTTGAAACTTGTACTTGCACTTCCGTTCATTGACGGTATTGCTTATGGCATTTACCGCATTGCCAAAGGACGTATTATTCTAGGGGTAATCTGGATTTTGGCAGGTTGGGCAATTCTTTGGATTATTGATTTAATATCCGTCATAATTTATGGAAAAGTTCAGATTCTCGCATAGTAATCTTTCCACGGTGCAATAATTCCTGACGGTATGCTTCATAAATCTTTTTAGCCAAGTCATAAAGGCCGTGGTGGTTGGTTTGAATGAAGAAATCAACCCGTTTCAGATTGTCCACTATAAATCTGTCGCGGTCTTTTTCTATACGTCTTTTTATGTCCTGAAGATGGTCACCACGTTTTTTCATGCGGTTGATGCGGACACTCTGTGGCGCTTCGAGATAAAAGAACACAGCCGATTCACCCAGTTTTTCCGCAAGTACATTGGCGCCTTTAGGGTCCACAATCAATACTTTATTGACATCGGTATCATTAAACGCGGTCCCATAGAAATTGCCATTATAAATAACGGTTTCAATAAATTCCTGACGTTCGATTTTCGCTTCAAATGCTGCGGTGTCGATAAAGTGATAATCCACACCATCAATCTCGCCATCACGCATCGGCCGTGATGTATAGGTGACGACTTTTTCAAAGCCATAGTGGTTGATTAGTATTTTTGCAATCTCTGTTTTGCCACTTGCGCTGGCACCAATAAATATCAGCATGAACGTCACCTCGAATTCTTTTCAATTTTAACATTAACCTCCCATTTTTAAAAGACTGCATCACGCAATATATAAACTTACATGAAGTATGGTGATATCATGACAACCATTCAAACAAGCACCGTTACCATCAAACAAGGGGAAACACTTCATTACCGCCACCGCCCAGGGATTGGCACCCCACTTTTGTTAATTCATGGCAATATGATGAGTTCTTTTATGTTTGAATCACTCATGTCACGCATTGATGAAAGCCATGATGTCTATGCACTTGATTTAAGAGGATTTGGACAATCCACTTATGAAAACACTGCTGACGATGTGCTTAGCTATGCGATCGATGTCAAACAATTCATCGAAGCACTCTCACTGGACCAGCCGGTTGTTGGGGGCTTTGAATTTGGCGGTTTGGTTGCACTAAAACTCGCGGCTGATTTTAAATTCCACGTCGCCGCTTTGATTTTAATGTCATCACTGAGTGTTGCTGGACGCCCAATGCGGCGGCGAACATTTTTCAACTTAATCAAAACAAAAGATTATATGAAAAGTAAACCGGCCATCGAAAAGTTCATTGAACCCATTGAAAAATATAAAACGTTAAACCAACGCTGGTATGTCAAGCAGATGTTTTCACGCGACATCTTCACACAACAAAAACCAAGCAATGCCGACTATGAACAATACATTGATGATTTTCTAGCCCAGCGCAACCTGGCCGATGTTTACATAGCCATGACGTATTTCAATATCTTTTCAGACGACAATGGTGTTGTTGAGGGGGAACACAAAGCAAAAGACATTAGTGTTCCAGTGCTTTGTTTGCATGGCGATCAAAATAATACGGTCCCCATTGGCGCTGCGCACCTGAATGCACAAGCGATTGGAAAGAACGCATCTGTTGAGATACTGAACGGTGTCGCACATGTGATCTTTATCGATGACATTCGGGCCAGTGCCAAAGCCATAAACACATTTTTGACAAATACAGGGTTCGGTGCATGAACCGCTTTAATCAATGTTTCTTTTTATACTACTAATGCATATTGATGGGTGCGGCAATAGCCTTGAAAAGAGTGGACAATTATGTTTTATGGACGCTGATTGTTTTTTGCTTTACAATTGTTCAATCATGGGTTATGAATTTTTATGAAAATACATTTCAACTCTACAACTTATTAAAGGCAATTAGACACAAAAAAGACTACCGCAACTCATTGTTGCAGTAGTCCTTTTTTTATGATCCAAGTTGAATGTCTTCCTCATCAATAATGTCTTGAACAATCTCTTCATCTTCAACAATGTTTCTAACCATACGCACATCACGACGATGTTTTTGTTTTTGATAGGTTGATTGAAGGGAGAAAAGTAAAATGAGACTCATGAAGAATAGTAGCACGGCAAACGGCAGTCCAGTCATAATGACCGCATTTTGAAGGGCATCAAGGGCCTGTTCACCGCCGATAAGAATCAAGATAATGGCAATGAGACCTTCCATTGCGGCCCAAAAGACTCGTTGACGGGATTTTGTGTCGGTTTTACCACCTGAAGTGATGGCATTGACAACAATGGAACCGGAGTCTGAACTGGTAATGAAGAAAAACATGACCAGAACGGTTGCGACAATTGATAAAATCACGGCCACCGCACCCTGGAAGAACGCAATATCAAAATTATTGAACATCTCAAACATGGCAACGGGGAGATCTTGTTCTACAATATCGAACAGACCGCCGCCCATGGCTTCATTTACATTAAAAGCTGCGCCCCCGAAAATACTGAGCCACAAAAAGCTTAGGAGCGAGGGTACAAATAAAACGGCAACGATAAATTCACGAATGGTGCGTCCTCTGGATACACGTGCGATAAACATCCCGACAAACGGACTCCATGAAATCCACCATGACCAATAAAAGATCGTCCATACCCCTTGCCAGTCTCTTGCGGCCGTATCATCAAGGGAAATATACATACTTGCAGGAATAAAATCTCCAAAATAAACACCAAGCGCGGTTGCAAAATTACGTAAAATAACCGCGGTTGGACCGATAAGCAAAACCAGCAACATGAACGTACCAGCAATACGGATATTCATTTCAGATAAAAAACGAACCCCCTTGTCGATTCCGGAAATAATGGATATCGTCGCAATCGCTGTAATGAATATAATCAGTCCCACCTGGACATATGGACTAAAGGGAATGCCCGGAATTAAGTAGTTGAGTCCACTGTTCATTTGCTGGACACCAAGCCCTAAACTGGTCGCAAGGCCAAAAAGGGTTGCCAAGACAGCAATTAAGTCAATGACATCACCTAGACGCCCAAAAACACGCTCTTTAAAGACGGGATAAAAGATTGACCGCATGGAGAGCGGTAATTTTTTATTATACGCAAAAAAGGCGAGTGCGAGCGCCATGATTGCATATATGGCCCAAGGATGAAGGCCCCAGTGTAAGAACGTTGACGCCAGG
>PUMO01000129.1 GCA_003551405.1 Mollicutes bacterium
CCGCTGAAAAAGTAACGCCGCAGGACATTAACTTCATGGCAACATATGGCAAAGGACTTATTTGCTTGCCGATGGAAGAACAAGACATTAAAAAGCTGGAACTAAAGCCAATGGTTTCAAACAACACTGACCACTTCCATACAGCGTTCACTGAAAGCATTGATGCGGAGGAAACAACCACGGGAATCAGTGCACATGAGCGCGCACTCACCACTCAAAAAGCCATTAAAGATGATGCGCGGGCCAATGATTTTAAAAAGCCCGGCCATATTTTCCCGCTTACTGCGCATCATGGTGGGGTGTTGAAACGGGCTGGACACACGGAGGCTGCGGTTGATCTCGCTAAACTGGCTGGATTGAAACCCGCTGGAGTTATTTGTGAAATCATGAATGATGATGGCACCATGGCACGACTTGATGACCTTGAAGTTTACCGAAAAAAGCATAATCTTAAAATGATTACAATCGCGGACTTGATTGCGTATCGACGCGACAAGGATACCTATATCAAACGTGCCGCTGAATCAAGACTGCCAACTGAACACGGAGAGTTCAAGATGATTGGGTATGAAAACACGCTAAATGGTGAGCATCACGTTGCCTTGGTCAAAGGCACCATCACTAAAGATGCGCCTGTGCTGGTGCGTGTCCACAGTGAATGTCTAACCGGTGATGCATTCTCTTCTAAACGCTGTGATTGCGGTGAACAACTCAATGCGGCCATGGCCAAGATAGAACAAGTTGGCAAAGGGGTGCTGCTTTATATGCGTCAAGAAGGACGGGGCATCGGTTTGATCAATAAAATCCGTGCTTACCACCTTCAAGATAACGGAATGGATACGGTGGAGGCCAATGAGGCACTCGGCTTTGATGCCGATCTGCGGGATTATGGCATTGGCGCACAAATCCTTAGTGACCTGGGGGTGCGTCAAATACGCCTTATGACCAACAACCCCCGAAAAATCAACGGTTTGGGTGGGTATGGTCTTAAAGTGGTTGAGCGCATTTCCATCCAAATGAACCACAATGAACGCAATGAATATTATTTAAAAACTAAAAAAAATAAACTCGGCCATATGCTGAAGTTTAAGGAGGATAATGAATGAAAACCTACGAAGGAAATTTTCAAGGACAAGGTCTGTCGTTTAACATTGTACTTGGACGGTTTAATGAATTCATCGGATCAAAACTTTTAGATGGTGCCATTGATGCACTTAAACGCCACGGTGTTGAACAAGACAACATCGAATTAACCTGGGTGCCAGGCGCTTGGGAAATTCCACTTACCGCGCAAAAGATTGCATCGACCAACAAGTATGATGCGGTCATTACACTGGGTGCGGTCATTCGCGGATCAACCCCCCACTTTGATTATGTCTCAAGCGAAGTGTCCAAAGGCATCGCCAATGCATCCATGAAAACCGGCGTTCCCATTGTTTTCGGTGTGCTTACCACTGATTCCATCGAACAAGCCATTGAAAGAAGCGGCACCAAAGCTGGCAACAAAGGCTACGATGCAGCCATGAGCGCCATTGAAATGGCCAATCTATTCAAAGGGCTCAATGAATGAATTTAACCGATACAAAAACCATATTCTTTGACTATGATGGGACTTTGCACAACACACTGGCCATTTATGGTCCCGCCTTTCGCAAAAGTTACCAATATTTAATCGATACCCACGGCGCAGAAGAAAAAACATGGCGTGATGAAGACATCAAGGCATTTGTTGGCCAACCCCCCAGTCAGATGTGGAAACAGTTTGGCCATGGGCTTGATCAAAAGGGTAAAAAAGAAGCCTCCGAGCGTCTTTCAAACGTCATGAAGGAACAAATTGAACAGGGAAACGCCGTGTTATATGAAGGGGCTAAAGAAACTTTGTCTTATCTTAGGGACAAGGGTTATACACTGGTATTCATTAGCAACTGTAAAAACTATTACCTTGAAGCGCACGAAGCCATGATTGACCTGAGACAATATTTCACATCAATGGTTTGTAGTGAAACTTTCAAAGATATTGAACAAAAAACTGACGTGCTGGGACGTATTAAGGACATCTATGATGGCCCCCAAGTAATCATTGGAGACCGACATCACGATATCGAAGCCGGTAAAGACCACGGCCTTTACACCATTGCGGCGACCTACGGGTTTGGCTCAGATGATGAATATAAACAAGCGGATACAACCATTGAAGACATCCGCGATTTAAAAAAACTATTTTAACGCCCCAATAACGGGGCGTTTTGTAAAGGGAGATTAGCATGACGCATATTCATGTTTTTGGAAGTGTGAACGTTGATATTGGTGTTACTACCAAAACCTTGCCGCGTGAAGGCCAAACCGTCCACGGAGAAAGGCTTGACATCCAAGGTGGCGGAAAAGGGGCCAATCAAGCATTATGTGCACATAAGCTTGGTGCACCGGTTACCTTGCACGCCAATGTCGGTGATGATGTTTTCAATACTGCAGCGCTTCAAACATTAAAAGATCATGGGATGAATCTTAAGCATGTGAAAACATTGCACGGCGTGACGACGGGTAGCGCCATCATTACCCGCAGCGATCAAGATAATCGCATCATTGTGATTGGTGGCGCAAATATGAAGTGGGACAATCATCAGATTCCTGATCACTTTGATGCGGACGATATCGTAATTATCCAAAATGAAATTCCTGAAGCCTTGAATCACTTAATTATATCGCGCGCGCATGAAAGCGGTGCCTTGATCATCTATGACCCTGCACCCGCACGACCCATCAATGATGCGCTATACCCATTGATTGATGTCATTACCCCCAATGAAAGTGAAACAAAGGCACTGATTGGAATCACCATAGAATCGGTTGATGATGCCTTTAAGGCATTGCATGTATTTAAAGATAAAGGGGTGAGGTCCCCCATCATCACGCTCGGAAAACAAGGTCTGGCGTATGTGGATGCAACAGGCGCACCAGAGTTTCTAAAGGCGGAAAACGTGAACACACACGATACGACTGCAGCGGGGGATGCTTTTGTAGGTGCATTTGCGAGTGCACTTGCTTCAAAACACACCTTTAAAGAGAGTCTAAAGTTGGCATCCCAGGCGGCGGCGTATACAACAACCATTGTAGGCGCACAAGATGCGATGCCTTCAAAAGAAGCCTTAAAAAATACATTCAAATGAGATATTCCTGATAGCGGCTCAAAATTTGTGTTATAATAACACCATGTACGTAATTTTTTGAAAGGGTTTTTTATGGAAAATACATTTAGAAAACGATTATTGGATTATTTGATTCAATCATTGAATGGAATGGCGTTAGGACTTTTCTCAACGCTTATCATCGGTGTCATCATTGAACAAATTGGGCTTTTATTAGGCAATGTTGATGCTTTTTCTACATTGGCAAGATCACTGGATACACTCGCCCAAACACTCAAGGGCTTTATGGGTGTGGGCATCGGTATCGGCATTGCCTGGGCGCTTAAACTGCAGGGGCTTGCGCTCATTGGCGGCGGCATTGCAGGTGGGATAGGCACATCGGTTTATTCAGATCCGGTGGTTGCTTATTTAACAAGTGTCGCAGCGATTGAGGCGGTGCGCTTCATTCTACGCAAAAAGACTCCGCTGGATATTATTTTGATTCCCTTGATCAGTGCACTTGTCGCGTTTACAGCAGCAAGCTTGATCGGCGCGCCGGTTAGTGCCTTTATGCGCGCAATTGGCGAATTCATTAAAATGGCAACGGACTATCAACCCTTCATCATGGGTGTCATCA
>PUMO01000073.1 GCA_003551405.1 Mollicutes bacterium
GCTGCGTTGATAAAATCTTCCTGACTTGACAACACGCCGATATTGACCACATTGAATCCGTGTTCCCTTAAAACATGGTCAATGATCTTGTTGCCTACAGCATGCACATCTGCGCCAATTACACCAATTACTACTGTGTGCAAACCAATCATCTCGCTTTCTAATGTTTTCACATGAAAAAGGATCATTTTACGATGGTAAAATCATCCTTAATGCTTTTTTTGTAAACGAAAGAAAGAGTCACAATGGACACATCACTTGTTAAATACGCGAATATAGGGTTGTTTGCATTCGCATTGGTCATGATTGTCCCTCTTCTTTTCGTTATTTTTGTAAACGTTTCCACAATTTAATTATAAGCCCTTTTCCATAGAATTCAACCGGTTTTTAATGACTGTTGTTTTGTGTACTAACTAGATAGTTTGTGTTTTAAAAAAAGACACCCGACGGATGTCTTTAACCAAAATATTCCTTGTGCTTAAACCGCATTTTCAAAGCCATGAGGCGCATGGGAAATTTGCCGATGAATTGATTATAATAAAGTACCTTGGAGTTATAGCGCAACCGACATTGCTGGAGCGCTTCATATTGTGTTTTCAAGGTTTGTTGGGAAGGATTGCTCGTCTCATCGATGCACAAAAATAACGTATGGATTGCCTTATATATGGTTTGGCGGTCTTTTAATGTGAGTGCACGGATTTCTTGTGATTTATACTGCTCTAGGATATCAAAGTTACCGTCATGATCATGATGGGCGAATTGGTCCGCATGATTTAAAAACACATGCAAACTTTCAATCAGTTTATTATGAAATGTCAGTTCAAGACGCATCACTTCATTCCAAAGTGCTAATGTTTTATTGCGCAGGCGTATTAAAACAAAAATAAGGGTGATGATGATGGATGCCATGATGATGGCGTCCATCACAGGATTGATAGCCATGAGTCATTCTCCTTTAAGCGGTATGACGTTTAAGCTCAAAGCGCTGATAATAATCTTCAAACTCATTTGAGTATTTCATGAAACGATCAAGAATGTAGGGTTCGAAATAATCCTTGAATTCAAGTTCAAGCAGTTCAACCGCACGCTTATGATTGAACGCAGCTTTATAGTTACGCGATTGCCTTAAAATTTCATAAAGTTCCGCAAGCAGGATGATTTGGCCTTCCTGAGAACGCTGAATTTTCTTCATGCGTTCTGTGAAGTGCTTATCCGCCGTTTTCTCAAAATGCGCACGGACAATGTCTTCGCTTTTTTGATTGAGCTGAAGACGTTTGATGATGACACTCCCAAGTATGGTTTTCTCACGGATCACTTCATAGTCCTGTTCGTTAAGGACCGTTTTGTCTTCATATTCCACAATGCTCAAATCACGAATCTTATCGACATGGATTTTAGAATAATCATAAATCTCACTGCACACATTGGGCGATAGCCCAAGAATGGTCCCAAGGCGCGAAGCCATTTCCGCAACGCGGAAAGCGGACTGTTTTTGTTGGCTTTCTGAGTGAAGGTTAAATACACTGATGACATCAAAGACATCCCCAACAACCGCCTTGAAGTCGCTTTCCATATCACGGCGTTTGAGCAGTTCTTCTTTTCGCTTATTGTTCATCATTTGACCAATGGCCACGGATGAATAAAGCGCAATGAAGAAAATGATCAACACGAGTGTGCGAAGCAGGATGTCAATGCTGATTTGGTATTCATCCACGACCAAATAGTTATAAAGGCCTTGAATCGAATCCGCTTGTTCATAAAGGGGATACATGATGGTCACGTGAATGACCGTCATGAGTACGAGCACCCATTTAAAGAGGATTCTAAGGAGCGTCGCATTTTGATAAAGGGCAATCACAACAAGCGCAAAATAAATAAGCACGTAGCCCGCTTGGGTGATTGAAAAGCCCAGTACGTCTTCATACCCTTCAACCCCAAGACGCAGTTTAATATAAACACCAAAAGACGCCAGCAAGATATATACCGACGCAATATACATGGCCATTTGTTGTTTTAAAAGTGTTCTTGGGCGTTCATTGATCATGCGTTTAAGGGTGGTGTTGGTCGCAAACATGATAACACCAAACCCGAAAATGACGATATAGTTCGGGTTTTCATTGCCGATCAAGGTAAAAATCAAAAACACGGCGTTCGTAACGATCAAAATATTTTTGATGACGCGGTTACGCCGGTAAAGCACGCTGGTTTCATCCAAAATGTCCACGCCCGCTTCAAAATTGAACTTTTCTGAGGCGCGGCGCACAAGCAACTTATAAAAAAGCCGCAAACGACGCCGTATTTTGGATGGTTTATTCGGGTTGCGCTTGGCTTCTTTTTTCTGCGAATACATCTTGATTCGCTCAAAGGTATTACGAAAAAACATGGCAATTTTATCAAACCGTGTGACTTTATTGGGATCATCGCCTTGATTCATGGACTCGCCATATTGTTTTAACGCTTCGGGATCATCATCCGCTTTTTTAAAAAAATCTTCCAGTGATTTATCCTTTTTTCCCACATCATCACATCCCAACCCTTGAAGTTACATATCAAATCTCCAAATCGAGTTTGATATCCTTGTACTTTGGATCCTTGCGCGCTTCAAGCTCATTGGCAATTTGCGCAACACGTGTGCTTGCCGCTGCCGCAATGGCACCGACAATGTCATCTAAGAACGTATGGCATTTCTCCGTATCTTGTTTCCCACCGTAATTGAGCCTGGCAACGACAGAGGGTTTATTGACATCAATGTCACCGAAATTGGTTTTACCAATGGTGCCAAAAAGCCCTGCAAGTTCAAGGCCGAATAATTCATCAATTCCAAAAAGACCCAAATCGGAATTCAGTATTTCTCTTAAGGGTTCACGAATCTTGTTCTCTTCAGTCAACCTATCAATTTCCGCACCCAGCTGAAGCAGGTGAAACGTATCTCTCAAGGATAAAATCTTTTCAACCGATTCCCGGCAGTCCGCACGCGAGACTTGGTCCGTCCACTTGGACTGTTGTGCGTAAGCAATCTCCGCGATTTCATCCACTTTAACACCACGGTCATTGAGGGTTTCAATATTCATGCGCATCATTTCATCGCGCGAAAACAGTGCTCTTTTCATTCAAAAACTCCTTATAATAGTGTAAACGCTATAATTATACCACATTATAGCATTTTTACACCAAAAGATAAATTGTGAAAAGGGCTAGCGTTTGCCTTATGTATTGACTTTTATTCCTAGCGCAAGCGCCGTTCTGCCTTGACCGTTTAAATAATCGCGCGCCGCCATTTGCTTTTTACCGGCTGGTTGAATGTGTTCTATTAATAACGCATCACGCCCGCACTGAATAACCGGTCCGGTTTTTGCATGCGCAATGATTGTTCCGGGCGCTTCGTTTGAACCTTCTATGATGCGGGCGCCATACACTTTCACTACCACACCGTTTACGGTGAAATAACACGCCGGTGAAGGATAAAACGCCCGTATTTTACGCTCAAGGGTTTGAGCGGTTTCAGTGAAATCAAGCATTTCCTCTTCACGCTTGATGGTATACGCATAGGTGACTTCACTCGTTTTTTGCGGCGTAGCCATCACTTTATTGTTAAAAATATCGGGCAGGGTGTCTTTTAAAAGCTCACCGCCCAGGTGCGCCAGCTTTTCAAATAAGCTCGCTGAGGTTTCATCGTCACTGATGGTTATTTTACGCTGTGCAATAATATCGCCTGCGTCCATTTTTTTACTCATATACATAATCGTTA
>PUMO01000145.1 GCA_003551405.1 Mollicutes bacterium
CCCACCAAAAGCGTTCCCTCTTCTTTGCCTATTTTTATATAATCAGTCACTTTGTTAAACGCCTTGGCATCATTGAGTGGTCCCATCATATCAGGGCCTTCACTGGGATCGCCAACCTGAATGGATTCAACACGTTTTTTAAGGGCTTTTAGCACATCATCATACACATTTTCATGAATGATGGCACGGCTGCACGCACTGCATTTTTGGCCTGAAAAGCCAAAGGCAGACGTCGCAATCAAATCAGCAGCCTTTATTGGATCAAACGTTTTATCGACCAATATGGCATCCTTGCCGCCCATTTCGGCTACCACACGTTTGAACCATACCTGGCCCTCTCGCACTTTGGCAGCCTCTTCATAGATTGTCGTTCCAACGGCTTTGGAGCCTGTGAAATTGACAAACGCTGTTTTAGGATGTTTAACCATGAATTCACCAATCTCAGGTCCTTCACCGGGTATCAGGTTCACCACACCACGAGGCAAGCCCGCTTCTTCTAATACTTCTACTAGTTTATAAGCAATCACTTGTGTTGTGATGGCTGGTTTCAATAGCACTGTATTGCCGGTTACCACTGCCGAGGTGGTCATGCCTGTAAGAATGGCAAGTGGAAAATTCCATGGTGTAATGACCGCACCCACACCCAAGGGGATATAGCGAAATTCATTGCGCTCAATGGGTTTTCTTGAAAGGACATAATCATCGGTGCGCGTCATGCGCAACATCTGACGGGCGTAGTATTCTAAAAAATCAATCGCCTCAGCCGTATCACCATCCGCTTCCGCGTATGGTTTTCCTGCTTCTTTGGTCATGAGCGCATTGAATTCAGCACGCCGGCGACGCAAGATTGCGGCAGACTTAAAAAGCACATCGGCACGAGAACTTGCTGGGACTTTTTTCCATGACTCAAATGCATCCAGTGCACTCGCCATGGCCTGTTCAGCATGACGTGTATCCGCTTGATGCATGTGACCGATCACTTCGCTCTGATTGGATGGATTGAGTGATTTATATATGATATCAGTGTAAATCCGCTCACCATCAATGATAATGGGAAATTCATCACCAAGATAATCAAGCCTCTTAAATCCTTCCTGATAGTTTTTTTGATTTTCTGGTTTGGTAAAATCAAGGGTTGGTTCGTTTGAATACGAATAAATTGCCATTGGGTGGCCTCCTCTAAGTTAACTAAACAACGTTTTGCTCCATTGTTTTAGCTGCACCCTTTTCAAACCTGGCCAAGGACAGTGATTCCGTATCTACGGATGAAGGTTCACCAAGTACCATCTCACTGATAATTTGGCCGGTCATAGGGGCTAGCATGAAACCATGACCGGAGAAACCACACGCCATATAAAACCCTTCAACATCTTGGCTCCCTGAAATGATTGGTTGAGAGTCTGGAGAAAAGTTATACAGTCCCGCCCATTGTCTGATGACACGCAGTTGACCAATTGGCGGCAATAACCGTGTTGCCGTTTTTGCCATTGCTTCTAAAAACTGATGTGTCGAATGCATGGACTGAGAGAAATCTCTATCATCACCGCGACCCATAATGAATGCACCATGGGGAGTTTGTTGACAATAGATATTGCGTGAGAAACTGATGACCATCGGCCCTTGAATTTTTTCAATCGGTTCGGTAACGAGAATTTCCCGATTTTGGCTTTTTACAGGGATTTCGACCCCTGCCATCTCACCAATGTCCTGGGCGAAGCCACCCGCCGCATTGATTACGACGTCCGCTTCAATGGTGCCTTTCGTTGTTTGCACTGACTCTATTTTACCATTTTTCACCGTAATGTCATTAACTTTTGTGTGGGTAAAGAATGACACACCGAGTTTCTTCGCCGCTTTGTAAAATGCGTCGGTCATCTTAAAAGGATTAAGGTGGCCATCCGTCTTACAGTACGTTGCGGAGGTGACACCGTCCAAATTGAGATGGGGAACAATCTCTTTTGCTTCCTTGGGTGTTAGAAATTCAGCCGGTACACCAAGGGACTGTTGAAGCTTAACATTTTCCTTGAACGCCCGGTCTTCCTCTTCATCAGTCCCCACAATAAGATACCCTTCTTGTTTAAATTCTATGTCGTCATCGTAGTCAAGCAAATCTTGGGCGTTTTCAAAAAATTCAATGCTTTTTTTCGCCAGTAAGACATTGGCTTTGGTTGACCATTGTTGACGAATACCTGCCCCACAGCGTCCTGTTGCGCCATAAGAGAGATACTCTGATTCAAGGACGACAATGTCTTTGGCACCTTTTTTCGCCAAATGCCATGCCACACTCACACCACTGATGCCACCGCCGATGATCACATAATTCGCTTTATCAGGAAACGGTTTATTCGTCTTCATCGTCGCAAGCCTCCTTGATGGCATCGAGTTTGACACCAAGCGTAAATGGACGCATGTTCGCAAACTTAACATCTTCCAATGAGCGATTGAAATATTTGGCAATTTCCCATTGAACCATCTTTCCGCACGTATTGGCCTGGCATGGACCCATACCAACCCGCTTGATGCGTTTGAGCTCCTCAAACGAATCATAGCCTTGTTCAAATAACGTATAAAGATCTTTGAGCGAGACATCGCTGCACCGACAGATAATCACATCTTCAGCCTTCACGCTATCACCTCAATTGTCATGGCATCCATGATATGTTCTTTGCGTGTTTCCACATGAATTAAAGGCGTATGGTCTTGGCGCATCGTATTTTGCACGCGTTTAACTACCCCTTGACCAATCACACGCCCTTCACGATTAATGACATTGACCGAATCGCCTTTTTGAGGCAACGGAAGAAATTCATACGGTATTTTTAAAAGGGCGCCCTCGTCATTGATTTGCCTGACTGTAATGGCCAGCCCTGGACAATTATAGACACACACAGCACAACCCGTACATTTGTCAAAATCAATGTGTGGACGCTTGTTGATATCTTCACCAATTGTAATGGCATCAAAAGGACAACTTGTCTCACATGGATTGCAAGGAATTTCTTTATAACATTCAATGATGGCTTTGGGTTTATATAAAATGTCTGGATCACTTGGAAATTCTTTGGCCACCATTTCAAGTGGCGCCACACCATCTTTTTCAATCATGACACTTCACCTCGCTTTTTATATCCAACACGTATTTTCTCAGCGTGCGGACCGCTTCTTAAAAAGGCAAGCTCCTCCTCAAGCGCTTTTAGTCGAGTCGATTCATTGGGGTGCGCTTTAGCCATGGCATGGGCCGCATAAATTCCCGTCATCTCACCTTCAACCATGGCGCTTGAAGCTTCTTCTATTCCTATAGCATCACCGCACGCATAAACACCATCAATCGTGGTTTGATACGTGTTATCAATCACAGGCACGTTACCGCCAAGTTCACGAACATATTCAACGTTGGCACCGACTTGTTGAAAAAGTTCACTCAGTGGCGCAAGCCCGACACTAATACAAATGGTATCGAGATCGATGGTCCATTCACTGCCTTCAATCCCTTGCCAGCTTTCATCGAGTTTCCAAAGTTCAGCGCCCGTCACTTCCGTTTCACCTAAGGCACGCTTGATCGATGTATTGGTTAAAATGTCGACACCATGACGCTTAATCTTTGATGCATGCACATGATATCCACTGATCTGCGAGGCTGCTTCTGCAAGAGCAACCACCTCAACACCAGCTTGCATGAGCTGATAGCTTACAATCAAGCCAATATTCCCACTGCCGACCATTAACACTTTGTGGCCAGGTTTAATGCCATATTCATTCATCAGGGTTTGCACAGCACCCGCCGCATAAACACCGGGAAGGTCATTGTTTTCAAAGGGTAAGTGTTTCTCACTTGCGCCTGTCGCAATGATGATGGCTTCGCCACGCATTTTGAAAAAACGATCATCCTTCATACAGGCGATGACTTTGTCTTGATAAACACCAACCACATGGGTTTCACTCAATATTTCAATACGGGACCCATAACGCATCACATCAGATAGTAATTTGTGCTGAATGCTGATGCCACGCGTAGAGGCATGTTGTTTTTCACTGCCAAAAAACATATGTGTTTGCTTGATCAACTGTCCACCCATTGACGCGTTACGGTCAATCAAGCAAACCCGTGCACCACTTTCAAGCAGTGCTTTGGCAGCACGTAAACCCGCCGGTCCACCACCAATAATAATGCTTTCACATTGTTTCATTTTACTTGCCCCTTCCCTTGTTGGCTTCTTATGTCCATATGTTCTTTTAAAGGGGTAATGCATGTTCTCACATTTGGCTGTCCATCGACAACCATATTGCAGGATGCACAATTTCCAATCGCACAGTAAAACCCTCGCGGTCGCTTTCGGTGAATCGATTCACTTAATTTTTTAATGCCATTGGCATGCAGTGCACTGGCAATGGTATCACCCTTTAGACCATAAAGTGTTTGTCCATCATAGGTGAAAGGCACAGCTTTTTGTGCCTCAAAAGATAAAATGGGGTGCGCTTTAATTCGCATAATTCACCTCGCAAAAGTTGGTTTTCACAACTGATTATAACATGAAATGTGAGCGCTTTTATTGCCTTCGTAATTTTTCTAATTAATAAAGGGCCTATTCACAAAAAAGCTCAGCCTTTTTCGGCTGAGCTTTTGTTAGACAATAATGCTTGATGGTTCAAAAACAAAGTCTTCATCGCGGTAGTCTATGGTGACATCACTTTCAGGTGTGATGTTGCCTTGAATAATTTCACGACCAAGGTTTGTTTCAATGTGTTTCTGAATAAACCGTTTCATGGGTCTTGCGCCATATTGTGGTGAATATGCTTCGTTGAGAATTTGTTCTTTGGCTTCATCTGTGAAGCTAACGCGAATGGCATCATCTTTAAGTTTATGATTCACTTCTTCAATCTGTAAATCAATAATTTGTTTCAGTTCATGACGTTGCAGGGGTTTAAACAAAATGGTGTCATCGACACGATTTAAAAATTCAGGTTTGAAATGTTTGTGTAAACGATCATATACTTGGTTAGAGACGGCCTCACTGATTTGACCATCATCATTCAAACCTTCTAATAACAGTTCACTGCCGATATTCGATGTCATGATGATCACTGTATTTTTAAAATTGACATTGCGCCCTTTTCCATCGGTCATATGTCCATCATCCAACACTTGAAGCAAGGCGTTAAACACTTCGGGATGAGCTTTTTCGATCTCATCAAACAATATGACGCTGTAGGGTTTTCGGCGAACTTGTTCTGTGAGTTGGCCGCCTTCTTCATATCCGACGTATCCGGGTGGTGCACCGATTAAACGTGCGACAGTATGACGTTCTTGATACTCACTCATATCAATTCTTACCATTTGATTTTCACTGTCGAACAAGTGCTCCGCTAACGTTTTGGCAAGCTCAGTTTTGCCAACACCCGTCGGACCGAGGAAAATAAAGCTTCCAATGGGTTTTTTAGGATCCTTTAGGAAAGCACGGGCACGTAACACTGCATCGGAAACACTTTTGACAGCGTCATCTTGGCCAATGACGCGCGTATGAAGGTGCTTATCAAGATTAAGCAATTTATCGCGTTCACTTTCTACAAGTTTTTTGACAGGAATGCCCGTCCACTTGGAAATGATTTCTGCGATTTCTTCTTCAGAAACTTCCTCTTTAATCAATGTTGTTTCTTTGTTTTCGTTTTCCTTGGCACGTTCAAGCTCTTTTTCTGCAGCTGGCAAATCGCCGTGTTTCAGTTTTGCCAATCGGTCAAGGTCATATTCGCGGCTGGCTTCATCAATATCTCGTTTAATGTCTTCAATTCTTTGTTTTATTTCCTTAACGTCACCAAGCGATGCTTTTTCATTCTCCCACTGTGCTTTTAGGTGATCATGTTTGCCTTGAAGTTCACTAATTTCCTTGTTGATGGTATCCAGGCGTTTTTTACTTTGTGGGTCGTCCTCTTTTTCGAGGGACCGCTTTTCAATTTCAAGTTGTAATTTTTTACGGCTAATCTCATCAAGTTCTGCGGGCATGGAGTCAATTTCCGTACGAATCAGCGCGGCAGCTTCATCCATAAGGTCGATGGCTTTATCCGGCAAGAAACGATCACTGATATATTTATGGGACAATTCAGCGCATGCAACAATTGCACTATCGGAAATGCGCACACCATGGTGAATTTCAAATTTATCTTTAATCCCTCTTAAAATACTGATGGTATCCTCTACTGATGGTTGGTCAATCATCACTTGTTGAAAGCGGCGCTCTAAGGCTGCATCCTTCTCAATATATTTTCGGTATTCATCCAGTGTGGTTGCACCAATGCAGTGAAGTTCACCGCGCGCAAGCATGGGTTTTAATATGTTGCCTGCGTCCATCGCACCATCCGTTTTACCAGCACCGACAATCAAATGCAGTTCATCGATGAAAAGGATGATCTCACCGTCCGATTCACTCACTTCTTTTAAAACGCTTTTTAAGCGCTCTTCAAATTCACCGCGGTATTTAGCCCCAGCAACCAGTGCGCCCATATCAAGCGCAAAGATTGTTTTATTTTTAAGACCTTCAGGTACGTCTCCGTTCACAATACGCATCGCCAGGCCTTCTGCAATCGCGGTCTTGCCAACACCCGCTTCACCAACGAGCACAGGATTATTCTTCGTGCGCCTGGAGAGTATGCGGATCACGCGTCTGATTTCACCATCACGACCAATGACTGGGTCAAGTTTGCCATCTTTGGCTTGTTTGACAAGGTCACGGCCATACTTTTCAAGCGCATTGTACGAAGCTTCAGGATTTTGTGAATCAACCTTCTGGTTTTTACGAACGCTATCAAGCGTATCTCTAAATGCTTTTTCAGAGACATTATGGGTGTTAAGGACACGTTTAGTGGGCTCGTCACTCACCTTGAATAGTGCCAAATAAAGATGTTCCACACTCAAATAATCATCTGAAAACTTTTTTTGTATGTCTTCGGCTTTAACAAATAATTGTTGGCCGTTACGACTCATATAAAGATCGCTGGCATTCTCAACGCTTGGTAATTTTTCCAGTTCACGGTTCAAATCACCTTTTATCGCGTTCACATCATGCTTCATTTTCTTAAGCAAATCATTGATCAATGATTCATCAATGGTTAAAAGCGCCAAATGAAAATGACTTGGCGTCAATTGTTGGTGGTTATATCTAAGCGCAATATTTTGCGCTTCTTGCGCTACATTGCGGGTATTTTCCGTCATTTTTTCAGGGTTCATGTAATCAGTCCTCTCATAAAACAATGTTTAAGGCTTCAGGTTTCCCTGAAGCCTTGGGGTGGTTATTCAACCTCAACCACATAGCCTTGATCTTGGACTTCACTCTTCTTAGCATGGATGTGAAGCACACCGTTATCCACTTTTGCCTTGAGATTGGATGGATCAACCTCAGGCAAATGCAAACTGCGCTGCATACTGGCATAACGACGTTCACGGTGGAGATAGTTTTTTTCTTCGTCTTTGTCATCGTTCTCCTCACGCTTTTCAATCGCAATGTTCAACACTTGATCGTCATACGTTACTTTAATTTCATCCTTTGAAATTCCAGGAACATCCGCTTTAATTTCATACGCTTCACCTGTGTCCTCTACATCAATTTTGAATGAATCATGACGTAAGGAACGCAGTGGCGTGTTGAAGAAATCCTCAATGAAGTTATCGAAGTCCGTTAATTCTCTTGAACGACGTGGTTGAGTATTGAATGGGGTAAGTTTGAACATACACATCCCTCCTTCACTTTTGTTAGCACTTATAAATACCGAGTGCTAATTTCTACTTATATTATATTCGCGTGACCGATGTTTGTCAAGGCATAAAAATCCAATTTTTACAAAAAAAATTAAGCGCCAAAATTCGGCGCTTAAACATGATTATGCAGTGTGTACCCCACCGTTAACCGGCAGTATTTGTCCATTGATAAACGAGGCTTGGTCACTGGCTAAAAAAAGACAGGCGTCCGCAATATCCTGTGTGGTACCGATGCGTCCAAGCGGAATATCCTTAAGACGTGCCTGCTTGCCCTCTTCAGTGACGTATGACGTCATATCCGTCTCTGTAAGACCCGGGGCAACCGCATTGACAGTAATGCCGCGTGGGCCAAGTTCCTTGGCCATGGCGATGGTTAATCCATTAATCGCAAATTTACTCATGACGTAATTCACCTGATCGGCTTTGCCGACAATGCCGGTACCACTTGATATATTGATGATACGCATTTGATAATCTTTTGGATTCAGAGCCACTGTATGTTTGATCATTTGCCATGAACCTTTTGCATTGATATCCATGACCTTGTCATAGTCGCTTTCATCCATTGTGTTAATGGGGCCATCTCGTTTAATGGCGGCGTTATTGATCAATACATCAATGGCACCAAAGATATCAATTGTCTTTTTCACAATATTGCGCGATTGATCAAAATCACCGGCATCGCCTTGAACAAGACTAACAGTCCCGCCTGCATTCTCAATCTCATTTGCGGTTTCTAAAGCCGCATCTTTATTGCGCACATAATTGAGTGCAACATTATACCCTTTCTTCGCAAAGGTGAGGGCAGTCTGTGCACCAATGCCACGCGAACCACCTGTAATCAATACTGTTTTTTCCATTTTTCATCCTCCTATGACTCTATTAATGTTTCATCGAACGCAACGTCCAATGTGTCGCCAAATGTAATTTGTGGGCTAAACATTAAATCCCAAGCACTATCGTTTTCATGCACCGAGAATGTCAGTGCACCAGATTTTTCTTCTCCTGCACCAATCGTACCATCAATGCGATCAATATCCTGTCCTTGAAGTATAAACATGTCTGGGTCATAACGATGGTGCTGTTCACTTACGAGTTCAAACATCAACGACGCGTTTACATTAAGTGTGGTGTCATCGTTATTGACAATGGTTACATCCACCACCAAAAAGCGTTCATCTTCCGGCGGTTCATCAAATAATGCACCGTCTTCATAGCGCGCACTTTCTATCATTAAATCATAACGATCACTAGACGCCCCTAGCATGTCATCTTCGGTTGTTTCACAGCCAGCCAAAAAGACCATTACAAGCACGAACAGTAGCTTTTTCATGGTTTCACCCCTTCACTATGTAGTATATCATGAATTAAAATCAGACATAAAAAAACACGCTTTACGCGTGCTTTTAAAATCCACTTGGTAATATAATTAACGAAAATGCCATAACAGCCATGCCCGCAATCAATCCATATATCACCAGGTGATGCCTCCCATATTTTTCCGCCGTCGGCAACAACTCATCAAGGGCAATATAAACCATGATGCCGCCAACGGCACTAAACACAATGCCAAAGGTCATTGGCGTCATGAAATTATATAAAATGAAAAATCCGAAAATAGCGCCGAGGGGTTCGGCCAGACCACTTAAGAATGAGTATAGGAAAGCTTTAAGTCTGGAGCCTGTAGCATAGTAGATGGGTACACTGACCGCGATGCCTTCTGGAATATTATGGATTGCAATCGCGATGGCAATGGACACTCCAAGTGCCGGATTTTCAAGTGCCGCAATAAACGTAGCAAGTCCTTCAGGCAAATTATGAAGGGCAATGGCAAGTGCCGTGAATACACCCATGCGCATTAATGACTTCTCATCATATTTACGACGCTCTTCAAGCGCCTCCTCTCCACTCATTGCTTCAACATCCTTTAATTCATGGGGATTGGCAACATCTGGAACAAAGCGATCGATCAGCATGGTAATTCCAATGCCGCCGAAAAACGCGGCAGTCGTTATTGCATAAGCGCCATTGGATGAAGCGGTTGCACCTTCCAAACTCTCAAGCGCCTCAGGAAATATCTCAATGAATGACAAGTAAATCATTACCCCAGCAGAAAACCCAAGCGCAATGCTTAAAAACGTCTTATTTGTTTTATTGGTAAAAAAAGCGAGTGCACTGCCAATCCCAGTTGACAAGCCTGCACCAAGCGTCAGCAAAAACGCAAATAAAATTTCACCCGTCGAAAAATCCATGGTTGGCCTCCTTTCGTCTTTTCTGCATTATTATACCAAAGAATGTATAAAGTTGCCATTACTTAAAAAAAAGGAAAATGCACCCTCAGGCACATTTCCCCATTCATTATTCATCCAAACGCATTGTAACAACAACATCTTCGCCGCTATCAAAAACGTTCGTAAAAATCTTATCACCAATATTCACCGGTACTTCCAAAGACACCTCATCAAGCATGTCCATTAAATCAAAGATTTTGCCTTTGGGAATTGCGTCCGTTGTTTTCACACTCACTCGGCGCTGATGGATACTGTTGACTTTAACTGTGGAAGTGACCACACGGGTTGGATTGGTTACTTCCTTCTTGGCATATTTATCGCCCCTTGGACAACGGTTTCCCGTTACTTCCATTGTATCGGTGTCGATACTGACGTGACAGCCAACTGGGCAAACGATACAAATCATATCTTTTTTCATTCTTTCACCTCAAATCGAATCGAAATGGGCTCATCGGTATCAATCAGTTCTCGCTTGATTTTTAGCTTTTCCATTTCCGCGGGCATGACAAAGCGTGCTTTCTTGGTCATGATTTCCTGTTCGCCCTGGTGCACAACAAACACACCTTTATCACCACGGGTCGTCACACGGAACGATACCTCAACCTTGTCGAATTCGTCACTCATGTCAAGTTTTTGTGGCAACACATAACCGACATTGTTAGACGGTTCCAAATCGATGGTCTTGTCAGATTTACGTTTGTTTTTAAGTAAGTACTCCTTAGCGGCCGCGCCTGCTTTTTCACTTTCTTCAGAGACAAAATCAACGAGGTCATGAACATGAAGCGCATTTCCGCAAGCAAACAATCCTTCTACACTCGTTTGATAGTTTTGATCGACAATTGCACCATTGGTTTTGCGCGACATATCAAACGTAAGTGATTCAAACATATTAACATCGGGAATTAGCCCTACTGATAACAACAACGTATCAACATCAAAATGTTTTTCAGTGCCTTCAATCATTTGGAATTCATCATCAACCTCATTGATGGTGATGCCTTCAAGCGTACTTTTTCCCCGGATATCACTGACAGTGTGTGACAGATAAAGCGGAATGTCAAAATCGTGCAAGCACTGGACGATATTTCTGGTAAGACCATTGGAGTAAGGCATGATTTCTGCGACCCCTTTGACGTCCGCCCCTTCAAGTTTCATACGCCGTGCCATGATGAGGCCAATATCGCCACTACCAAGGATAAAGACTTTTTTTCCTACCATGTAACCTTCAAGGTTTAAATAGCGCTGTGCACTACCAGCAGGCATAATCCCCGCAGGACGCGTGCCCGGAAGCTGAATAGCACCCCGTGTTCGCTCATAACATCCACTGCCTAAAATGACCGCTTTGGCTTCACGTTCATGGTCACCATCGACAGTATTGGTCATTCTGACAGAAAATTGACCGTTCTCTTTTTTAACATCAATCACCGTTGTATCCGTTACAACATCCACATCAAGGTCCTCTACATCATTGATCCCGCGTACCGCGTATTCTGGACCGGTGAGTTCTTCTTTATACTTGTGGATGCCAAAACCGTTGTGGATACATTGTTTTAATATGCCACCGAGGGTCTTTTCTCTTTCAACCAATAATATGTTAAGGTTTGGGTCATACGCACTTTTCAATGCGGCCAGCCCAGCAGCGCCGCCGCCTATAATAATTAGATCATATTTCATTTTTTCACCTTCGTTTCGCCTTTGAGGATGTTTGAATGTTCATCATAATACTCAACCTCTGTCACTTTTTTACCGGTTTCACGTGCAATTAGATGAATAACATTGTGTTCACAGTATCCGCCTTGACAAAGCCCAGCACCTGCGCGTGAACGCTTTTTGATGCCCTTCACGGTATCACCCGGTACACTGCGATTGATATGATGCACTACATCGGGTTCCGTCACTTTTTCACACTTGCAAATGAGATTGCCGTAGCGGGGGTCAAACCGGAATGCTTCTTGTTTTTCTTTTTCACTCATGTCATGAAACTGGTGAATTTTCTTTCGGTAAGGATTGAAATCCTTGTTTTCAAGCAAGGTTTCTTTTTTCATAATAATTTCTTCTAGCACATAACGACCAATTGCTGGGGCCGCTGTTAACCCAGGAGAGTCGATGCCCCCTAAATGGATGAAATTGGGCGCTTCTTTGCTTTCTGAAATATAAAAATCTTTGTGTGTGCTTGATGCGCGTACACCTGTAAAGGTACGAATAACCTTATTAAAAGGAATGTTATGGGCTAAGCGCATGGATTCTTTTCGCACAAAAGAAAGGCCTGCTTTAGTATTGTCGACATTTTCCGGGTCATCTTGGAATTCACTATTGGGGCCGATTAAAAGTTCACCGTGAACTTGCGGTGTAATAAGAACTCCTTTCCCTTTAGAACTTGGTGTAGGGTACAACACATGATCGACAAACCCTTCCATATGACGGTCAATGACAAAATATTCACCCCGGCGCGGAGTGATTTCAAATTCAGGTGTTTTTTCTACCATCTTAGCAATTTTATCTGAAAAACCACCCGCCGCATTGATGACATAACGACTCTTAAATACATCACCTTTATTCGTTTTAACTTTAAACCCTTCGTTTGTCTTTTCAATCCCGGTCACTTCAGTCGCTTTTTTAAAATCAAGTCCGTTATCAATTGCATTTTCGGCGCTTGCAAGGGTCACTTCCCATGGATAGGTAACCTTCGTTGTGGGCAAATCAAGGACCATTTTAACATCAGGATGTAGATTGGGTTCTTGTTTCAATGCTTCTTCACGGTCCAATAAACGGTATTCTGGAACACCATTTTCCTTGGCACGGTCGCGTAAATTCATCAGGGTTTCAACCTCTTCATCTGTTTGTGCCACCATAAATGCGCCGCTACGGAGCAGAGGAATTTCAATTTCTTTTTCCAGTTGTTCATATAATGCATTGCCTTCAACATTCAGTTTGGCTTTCAAGGAGCCTGGGACAGGGTCATGCCCACTGTGAACAATCGCACTATTGGCCAGCGATGCGTGATTGCACACATCGTTTTCTCTTTCTATCATCAATGCGGTGACATCGTATTTCATCAGTTCGCGCGCAACCGATGCACCAACAACACCAGCGCCAATGATTATAAAGTCATATTTCATATATCTCTTCCTTTCTGTTACTTAGAGGTGGGTGGAATGCATGGTTCCACAGTTCCACTTTTGATGTGGTAATGGCCACCACACCTTTGTTTAACGTCTTTTCGACTTGTTTCGGAGTTGAAATAAGTCCGCCCATGAGTATCGAGCAATCCAATTTTGATTGTAAATATTTGACAATGCTTGGCATGTAGGGCAGGACTTCAAGCAAATCTGGTTCGGTAGATTGAACGAGTTCAATGGTTTGATCAAGTGAGTGCCTGTCTTTCAAAAAGACACGCATAATGCCAATCACACCACGCTTTTTGCATACTTTGACGACCCGTGGCTTTGTAGTGATGATTCCGTCAACCTTTAATTCCTGTATCAGATAGATTGCAGCGAACTCATCACTAGCAAGCCCCTTGATAAGATCAAGGTGAATCAAAACTTTTTTGCCGTGTTTTTTCATGATGTTAATGAGATTAGGCAATTGTGCGAGCTGAAAATCCATTAACAAGCCAAACACTTTATCGGTTTTTACAAATTGATCCAATCGCTGATGTGTCCCTATAGCCGGGATAATTTGTTGATTGATAAAACTCCCCCTCTTAGAAAAAGAGAAAAGAGAAAAAGTTCCAAATTTAATATGGAAGCTTTTCCTCTTTCGCTCTAAATAATATTAAGTTGTGAGTGTACTTACATCACTTTAAATGTTTTTAAATTACGTTTTGTCAGGTTTAAAAGCCATGGTTGCTTTAACCGCGGTCTTCCAACCATGATAAAGCTTTTCGCGTTCGTCTTTTTTCATCTTCGGCTCAAAAGTCTTGTCAATTGCCCATTGCTTGGCAATTTCTTCTTTGTCTTTCCAGAATCCTACCGCAAGACCAGCTAAGTATGCTGCACCAAGTGCAGTGGTTTCTTGAACCACTGGACGCTGAACTGGAACGTTCAGAATATCACTTTGGAACTGCATGAGGAACTCGTTGCCTACCGCACCGCCATCAACACGAAGTTCTTTGAGCTCAATGCCGGAATCTTCATTCATAGTAAGCAATACGTCCGCACTTTGATAGGCAATGGACTCAAGAACTGCACGTGAGAATTGTTCGCGTCCGCTACCGCGCGTCAATCCAAAGACAGCACCACGTACATTACTATCCCAATACGGCGTTCCTAAACCAACGAATGCAGGCACAATATAGACACCATCATTGTCATCAATTTTCTTAGCAAGATCTTCAGTTTCAGACGCCTTGTTAACGATTTGCAAGCTGTCACGCAACCATTGAACGGCCGAACCGGTAACGAATAAAGACCCTTCAAGTGCGTATTCAACATCCCCAGTGCTTGCAGCTAAGGTCGTTAGTAGACCATTTTTGCTCTTTATGCCTTCATTACCAGTGTTCATAAGCATGAATGAACCGGTACCATACGTGTTTTTAGCCATACCTTTTTCGAAACAAGCTTGTCCGAATAATGCCGCTTGTTGGTCACCTGCTGCACCAGCAATTGGTACTTCTTCGCCGAAGAAGTGATAATCAACGGTATTGGCATAAACTTCAGATGATGGGCGAACTTCTGGAAGCATTGATTTTGGTACGTCAAGCATTTCTAGCAGTTCGTCGTCCCATTTAAGATCATAAATATTATACATTAATGTCCGTGATGCATTGGTATAATCAGTGACGTGTGCACGACCGCCTGAAAGTTTCCAAATTACCCATGTGTCCATGGTTCCAAATAACAAGTCGCCTTTTTCAGCACGTTCACGTACGCCTTCTACATTGTCCAAAATCCATTTAACTTTTGTTCCTGAGAAGTATGCGTCAATGAGTAGACCGGTTTTGTTTGTAGCCATGTCGCCATATCCCTTAGCATTTAAATCATCACAGATGTCCATGGTTTGGCGAGATTGCCAGACAATCGCATTGTAAACGGGTTTACCAGTATGCTTATCCCAAATAACCGTGGTTTCACGCTGGTTGGTTACACCGACTGATGCAATTTCCTTAGGTGAAACATTGTGCTTATTCAATACTTCAGCGATAACACCGAGTACTGAAACCCAAATGTCATTAGCGTTATGCTCAACCCATCCGGGTTTTGGGAAGATTTGCTCAAACTCGCGTTGAGCAACATCTACAATCTTACCGGCTTTGTCGAAAAGAATCGCACGCGATGATGTAGTGCCCTGGTCAATCGCCATGATGTATTTCTTTTCCATAAATACGTACCCTCCATAAATAGTTTTTGAAAAAAATTCAGTTTCTTAAGATTTGAGTATGTTTAAATTAGCTGCGTTTCTCAACACTGATGAAGAAAGTGGCAATTTGTACAACAACAAATGCAACAACAAATCCAATCAGCATGCCCATGTTGTCAAAGTCGCCTTCTCCAAGCGCCAGATGATACGTTAGTGCACCAAGTGGTCCACCAATTAGCGGTCCAACAATTGGAACCCATGAATATTCCCAATCAGAGTCGCCTTTGTCCGGTACAGGAAGCAAGAAGTGTGTCAAACGCGGACCAAGGTCACGTGCAGGGTTGATCGCATACCCGGTTGTACCACCAAGACTCATACCGATGACACCAACCAAGAGACCAACAAGCAACGGTGCAATGGCTTCACCAGCGCCACCCATTCCTGTTACATCGAAGTTGCCCAAGGTCGCAAAAATACCTTGAATACCGAAAAGAAGCATAAAGGTACCAACAACTTCACTGAAGAAGTTCGCCGGGGTATGACGAATTTCAGGTGCCGTAGAGAACGTTGCAAGTTTGGCTGCTTTGTCCTCTTCTGCTTTGTAATGCGGATAATACATCCCCAAAATAATTGCCGCACCGACAAACGCACCTGCTACTTGCGCTGCCATATACCCAAGCATTTCACTAAAAGTTAACGTTC
>PUMO01000087.1 GCA_003551405.1 Mollicutes bacterium
CACACGGCCATGCAGGCCGCTCCTGCCTGGCCGACACGCCGCATGAGCGCTGATGGTGCCCAAGAGCATGTAGTTGAGGATGATGCGGATGGGGATGCATCATGCGCTGCAGCGCAGCAGGTGGGAGGTGAGCGCGTGCTGAATGCTGGACTTCTGCAATGCCGCGCAGTGCAGTGGACCCTGCTGCGCGTGTGTGCCACAACGTGGCCATGACCAAGTAACGGCTGGTGGTGCTTGCATAGGAGGGGCTGTGCCAAGTGCGCTAGGGCTCATGCACAGCGTAGAGCCCACCGCTTGCAGCTCCCCCGCCCTCCTGCCCACCCCCTCACTCAGCTCCCTTCCTGTGTGGGGACATATCGATCCAAGCTGTACACTCGGGTTTGAGCCCACAAACCCGTCTTCCTGTAAGCAACAATGCACAACACGCCATGCCCTCCACCGCATGACCAGCGTCTGTTCCACGGAGGCGTCTGTTCCATGGAGGAAGCAGCCATTGCAGCTCTCCACATCCCCCTCAAGCACCCCCCCCCCACACACACATCACCCCTTCTGTCGCAGCGGTGCACCCCGTCTTCTCCGTGACCACCATCGCGGCCTTTGCGTCCTCCCGCGCGCAATGCAAGCGCTTCCTCCCCCTCAAGCTGCACCAGCAGCTGCACGTGCTGCGCCTGAAGCAGCAGGGCGTGCCCGTCCAGGCGCTGCCCCAGTCATCCATCGACCCATTGCGCAAAACCAGCGGCAGCAACCTGGAGCAGGTCTGGGCGGCCCACCTGCGTGCTGGAGCGGACGGCACGTGCTTCCACCCGCCCTCACCTGCAAAAGCCAGCCCTGTGCCAGCCCCCCAAGCCCCTGTCCACCAGATCCCCCTTTCCCCAGTCCCCAGCGACACCCGCCAGCTGCGCACCAGCTGGCCGGACTTCCTCCAAGCCCTGGAGCTTGGCAGGCCAGCGTTTGCAGCCGAGGTGGAGTTGGTGGGGCAGCCCGCCCTTGTGCCTGCAGCAGCAGCAGCAGCAGCAGGGCAGCAGGGGCAGCAGGAGGCTGGGCTGGGCCTCAGTGGGGCAGCGGACTTTGTGGCGCTCACGTGGGGCCTTGCCGGGGCCCCCCTCCCCAGTGGGAAGCACCCTCCGGTGCTGCACGTGTACGAGTGCAAGGCAAGCGCCCACGTCCAGACTGCACACCGCCTGCAGGTGGGTGCAGGCGCGGGCTGCAGGAGCGTGCGCGTGTGCAAGAGAGTGTGTCTGCTCTTGTGCGTGTGCATGTGCTCTTGTGCGTGTGTGCATGCATGCATGAAACACATGGCAGAGGAGCACAAAGAGTGCAGTGTGTCATTCCCTGCACGCCATTCTCTCAAACCCAAAGCAAGCACATGCAAGTGCGGCTCGTGCTGCACCATTTGCTTCCACCACCCACTCTCTGGTAGATCCACCCCCCGCGCGTAGGCTCGGACACCTGCCCACTTCCATTCCTTGTCCATGGCCAACTGCACTCGCAGGTGGTGCTGTACCAGATGGTCATGGAGACGCTGCTGGCTGGAGGCCTGACCGTGGGCAACCGCCACTTCCCCAAAGACCAGCTCAAGTTTGAGTGCCACGTCGTGCTGGGCACCGCCAGCAGCTGCAGGGTGGGGCGAGTGCAGGTGGTGCACATCTCAGAGGAGGAGGTGAGGCGTGGAGTGTGGGGTGGAATGGGTGGACCCCACCTACTTTGTCTTTGTGCCACGCCCACTCCTCGCCAGCGAGCGCAGAGCCCACACTCGGGCCAAATCTGACTCTCTCTCCTGTGATGGAGCCTGGATGCTATCGGCTCCTTCTTCCTGCCCCACTGGACCGCTCTGCACGTGCAAGCACCATCCTCCTCCCTAAGTTGCTTGGGTGTGCAAGCACCCACCTTTGCAACACTTGTTATTGCCGAACCTCCCCACATATCAAGCCAACCACACACACACAACTCTGTGCGCAGGGCAAGAGCCTGAAGGCCATCCTGTCCTCCCTCCTGGCACATGGAAGCCCCCACCTCAGCCGCATCACCGAGATGTTCCAGCAGCACCAATCAGGCCAGCCTCTGATGGATCCCCTCACCCCTCCCAAGCGAAACCCCCTGCCCTACCAGATGGGATCGCACTGCTTCACGTGCAGCGTCCAGGTGCGCTTTTGATGCTGGTAGATCGCTATGATGGTGCTATCATAGCAGCCAGAATGATGGGTAAACTGAATTCCACAACGGTTGGCTGTGTTCAATGCCGCCTGCTGGTCTCTGAATGTGCTGGGTGCAGGGTCATCAGCTGTGCTCAAGGGAAGGTGATGCATGCGGCACGCACCCACGCGCCCGCCCATCATCCACCAAGGCACCCACCCACTCACCCATGCACCTGCTTACTTCCGTACTCCCTCAGTCGCACACCCACCCAGCTGCACGTGTGGTCCTCCACAAGCTGGCTGCTCCCTCCTTGGAACACGCAATTGGCCTCTCACACTTGCAAAGTGCACACCGCCCCTCGTGCAGGCAAAATGCTGGAGGCAGGCTGCCCAGGGCCAGGGCGATGTTCAGCTCAGCGGCTGCACCGCAGACCAAGCAGAACAGCTGCATGAGGCCAAAATCCCCACGCTGCACGCTCTGGCTGATGCGCTGCGGGAGGACGTGCATGCAGCCCTTGAGCTGCCCGTGGGGAGCGCAGGCACGGGCGACCTGCAGGTGTGTGTGTGTATACAAGTCAGGGCTGGGTTTTAGCGCTACATGTGTGTGGGTGAGGCAACTCTGTGTGGGTGGGACGCTTACAACCGGCAGCGGGGAGGGCTGCAACCGGTGCGCAGGCACTGGCCGCAGTAAAAGGTGGGGTTTATGATGCCCAGGGTGTCGTCGTGCATGACTTGCAAGTGTGCTTAGCACACTTCTGCAAGGAAGAGAAGGGCACATGAAAGCACATGATGGACTTGTGGGTCGATAGTTACCTGGTACCAACGACAATAACACGACAGCGTGGTCCCCCTCAGAGCCCGACTCCCTGCTCTGGCTTCACTTCTTAAATACACATGCAGACCATGCATGCAGACTGGCGTCCGTAAACAATCACATGCACCTGCGCATCCACACGCAGGCGTTCGCACGTGTGCGCTCCCAGAGGACTGCAGTGCGGCATCACCTGGGACACCCTGAAGTGCTGCTGAGGCCTAGGGTGGGGCCAAGCACCCTACCTCAAGCTCGGGCCTTAACTGGCTTTGTGCAGGTAGGAGGGGCTGCCACAGGCTGAGTGATGGCTTGGGAAAGGTAGCCCGGCCTCCGGTGTGGCAAAAGCCCTTGATCCTCCTTTCCCATATGGGAATGAGCGCATGCATGTGCAGTGCACAGGCGTGTGCAACGCGCAGGCAGGAATGCGTGCCCTCAGCAACCTGCATCCACCCCCCTCCTTCCCTTGTGCATTTAAGCGGATGTTCTTGTGTAGTTTCTCTGCCTCCTCATCTGTTGAGAGAGTCAAAGCATGAGTACCTTTCCGATTTCGCAATGTCTATTATGCAGGTGTTCCTGACTGTGCTGGTGGACAGCACGCACGCAGGGGGGGGGACAGTGGCGGGCCTGGCTGTGCTCGTGGTGTGCGGTGGCAGGCTGCGCACCCTCACTGCCCTGGTCACGGATGACCACGGTCCCACAGTGTTGGGTGCGCCCCCGGCTCGTGCGCATACAGGAGCAGCAGGAGGGGCAGGGGCAGGGGGGGCAGGG
>PUMO01000058.1 GCA_003551405.1 Mollicutes bacterium
CTCTTGATTCATCAACGGAATGGTTGTGAGTGATTGTATATTTTGGGCGGTCATCATGTTATGAATGACAGAATTCGGTTCCAGTGCATCCACATCTTCAAATTTAACGATTTTGCCTTTAATATGTTCTTCTACCCATCCGTCCCAAAAGTCTGAAATGGGCACGTCTTGAAGGTTTTGTATTTGAGGGTCAATGCCCGGACGTGTCCATTCATAAGCATTGTGGGTCATGCCTTTGTCAAACTCATAGAAAAACACATATGCGCGCGCAACATCCAAACATGTACCAACCTTTTTGAGCGTCTCATTGATCGTATCGTCCAACCTTCCTGTTGGTACATTCATCAGTGACTTGGAAATATCCAAAAGCAACGCTTGATATTTAAGACTCTCTTCATACTCATTTTTTAGTGTTACGGATTGGCTGATATCTCGACTCATAGAAATCACGCCTTGAATTGCACCATCTTTAAACACCGGTGCTCTCATGGCATCATACATTTTTTCGCCTTGATCGGTATGCACACTGACTTCTTTGCGAATGATTCTTTTTTTATCCAAAACTTCCTGATCAAGGGCTTTAACTCTTTCCTGGGCATGTGGCGGATACACCTGGTCTATATGATGGCCAACCAACGTCTCTACACTGTTTTCATACAACTGATCAGCTTGGATACTGGACAGTTGATACACGCCATCCAAACTCTTATACGCCACAATATCAGGAATTGAGCGAAATATATTATAGACATCAAAACAGCTCAGTGCCTCAGAGAACACGGGTTCCGATATATTAAACCTGACATCATTCAATACATTTTTAACATCAAAGACCTTGTCGGAACCGAGTGATTTTTCAGCCAAAATTTCTATTTTATAACCATTTGGAGATACCCAGCTCAATTGCCATGGCGCAGTAAAACACAGCTTGCCAAACTGTGTTGATTTAGCCCCATATTCAAATTTTATGCACGCAATGTCATATTGTGTCCTTATTTCATCCATTAAGGGCGCAAGGGTTTCTTCTTCAAAACAATTGTTTTGAAGAAACGCGTGGATTAATTGTCCTTTTTGTTTCATTGGTACCATTTCCTTACTTGTTTAAACGATAACCATGACCCCAAACCGTTTCAATAATTTTAGGATGCGCCGGATTTTTTTCTACTTTTTCACGCAGACGCTTGATGGTAACATTCAATGTATTATTATCTTTTTTAAAATACTGTTTTTCCCATATATTTTCAATGATTTCTTGTTTTGAAACGGTCTCATTCTCGTATTCTAACAAAAATTGTAAAAGGGCGTGCTCGGTATTGGTAAGAAACATTTTTTCATTGTTTTTAATGACTAAATGTTGATCAATGTCGATATGTACACCGTTAATTACTACTTTATGCGTATTCAAACGTCGACGATTCAAAAGATTCTCAACACGCGCCATAAGCTCATCCACCGAAAATGGCTTGGTCAGATAATCATCAGCACCACCGCGTAAATGGTTAACCTTATTGCTTGTCTCATCCTTAACAGAAACAACAATAATCGGAATCGTACTAGTCGCACGCACCGCCTCAATCACTTTTGATCCATCAACCACCGGTAACAATAAATCCACTATAAGCAAATCATAATGGTTGGACTTGAACTTTTCGATGCCGTCTTGTCCGTTTTCACGCACATCAATATGATACCCATAGACTTCCAGTGTATTTTTAATCATCGTTTGAATCATGGAATTATCTTCGATTAAGAGCACTGAATATGTCATGTTAAACTCCTTATATAATATATTTAATAATTATAGAAACAGTCTACTGTAATAGTATAGTAACCTTTCATCACCAGCATTAATATAATTGTAATTAAATTATACACATGTTCGCAAAAAACACGCGCCTGAATGCACACTAAAAATCATAATTTATTGAACGTGTTAATAATCCTACATTCTCTAAGACTACCGCTTAAATTTACAGTAAAATGGAGAGGTCACAGTCTTTTTTAGTTGCTCATTGCAACTTTTATAAGGTCAAAAAGCTAGCTATATAGCCAAAAAACTAAGTTTTTATGTAATTTGGTAGTTTTTTTACACAATTCACCCTTACTCTTGGTCACATACCCTTGACACATCAATTGTCCATAGATAAAATATATACTAAACTTTAATAGTGTATTGAAGTTTTCTTAATTTCTTGACTGTTTCAGGTCTCGTTCGCCTTGTGAACCACAAACTATTGACGAATGGTCTGTCAAAAATCAAAAGTATTCCGGAAACTTATGGTTTGCAAGTATGTGACTTGAGATGTCAAGGTATTGAGAGTAAAAAATTTTAAAAGGAGAGAGATTAAATGAAAAAGTTATTCATGTTCTTAGTAATGGGAACATTTGTTTTCTCCCTCGCTGCTTGCAATGGGGAAGATCCCGATGAAAACGGCGAGCCCGGAGAACCCACTATCAGTGGTGCTGAAGACACTGAAGTCGGACTCGATTCTGACTTTGACCCCATGGATGGTGTAACAGCGGAAGATAGTGAGGGTAATGACATTACCGCTGATATTGATGTCGAAGGTGAGGTTGACACATCCGAGCCAGACGATTACACCCTTACATATAGTGTCGAAGACAGCGAAGGGTTAAGCGCTTCTGTTGACCGTACAGTCACAGTGCTTGGCGTCCCATATGCTGATGGCACGTATAATTTCAAGTTTGCTGACGAAGAAACCCGCAATACATTCTTCGGTGCTGCAGAACGTTATCTGATGGATACTGTAAAAGGGGGCGTGCCACTGTTTTCTGACTCAGGATACACCATGTATAACACAGACCGCATGGATCTCCCTGTAGATGAAGCGGTGCCAGTACTTAACTGGGCACCTACATTCGCAGAATTCACAGAAGACGATGAAGGCCTTCAAATTGAACCGGGTGTCCAAGGTGAACCTGGCAATTATACATACCGTACAGCCCTTCAAAACAGCCCCTCAACCATGCATCAGTGGGAGTATGAAGACGCTGACTCTGCGGATATGATTACATTGTTCCAAGATTCTCTATACTATTTTGATCTCAATGATGATGCGGACAGTTGGGAAGTACAACCAGGCTTGGCTGATGGAGATCCAGAAGGTCAAGACTTGAGTGAAAACGAATTTGGTCGTATGACTGGTAATAAGTTCCATATCCCAATTCGTGAAGATTTAGAGTGGGGTTATCATGAAGATACCGATACATCTGGTTTCCCTGATGGCCACGAAGAGATTAGCGCCCATGACTTTGAAGATACGTACAAGAAAGCCATGGATGAAGAGTGGTTCCGTGCTTGGAGTGGTGGTGGAAACTTTGACAACCCAGCACAACGCATCCTTAATTCACGCGAATACCGTGAAGGGGAAGTTGAGTGGGATGAGGTTGGAATTGAAGCCATTGATGATTACACCCTTGAACTTGAATTTGAAGTTGAAATGGATGATTGGCGCGTTCAATACTGGTTAACCAGTTTTGTGATTTCACCAATCAACTTAGATGTGTATGAGTGGGCCGAAGAAGACGGTGGCGCATATGGTACACAACCAGAATATGTTGCGGCACACGGACCGTTCGTGCTCGATTATTGGGAAGATGACGTAGTGCTTCGTTTCAGCGAAAACGAAAACTTCCACGATCCTGATCGCCATGATTTCACC
>PUMO01000195.1 GCA_003551405.1 Mollicutes bacterium
AAACAAGTTGTCTACCTGGCACCAACCACAATTCTTTCGCGTCAACACTATCAAACCTTCAAAGCACGGATGGATGCACACGGCATCCGTGTGGAAATACTCAACCGATTTGTTAGACCTTCAGTTCAAAAACAAATTATTAAAGATACAGCATCCGGCAAGGTCGATGTGCTGATTGGAACCCACCGTTTACTCTCAAAAGACGTTAACTATGCTGATTTGGGATTAATGATTGTGGATGAGGAACAACGCTTTGGTGTAGAACATAAAGAACGCATCAAGGCACTTAAGCTGGAGGTGGATGTTTTGTCGCTTAGTGCCACCCCCATCCCTAGAACACTGCAAATGGCAATGACTGGTGTTAAGCAAATGAGTCTTATTGAAACCCCGCCTAAAAATCGTTTTCCCATTCAGACGTATGTATTGCGTCGTTCGATGCATGTCATAAAAGATGCCATCGAGCGAGAAATGGGGCGCGGCGGACAAGTCTTTTATTTGCATAACCGTGTAGAAACCATCCAAAGCCTTACGCGAGAACTTTCACAAATGGTCCCAGATGCTCGCATCGCACATGCGCACGGACAAATGGGCCGTGTTGAACTGGAAAATGTTATGCAGGCGTTTTTGGATCATGAGTTTGATGTGCTTGTTTCTACAACAATCATTGAAACTGGTATCGACATTCCCAATGCCAATACACTGATTGTCCATGATGCGGATCGATTGGGATTATCGCAACTTTATCAAATTCGGGGCCGCGTAGGACGCAGTGACCGTATTGCCTATAGTTATCTCATGTATGATAAAAACAAGCAGCTCAAGGATGAAGCTGCCAAACGCCTGCAGGCAATTAAGGAATTCACTGAACTGGGCAGTGGCTATAAAATCGCATCCCGTGACCTTGCGATTCGCGGCGCGGGTGATTTGCTTGGTACAGAACAATCTGGGGATATTGACAGTGTTGGGATTGATCTCTTCATGGATATTCTTAAAGAAGAAATTGAGAAAGACAAGGATAATCTTCCGGAAGTTCAATCAGACGATAAAAAAACGGTTGGATTCAAAATGCCATCGCATCGATCCATACCCGCCGCCTATATTCCGGATGATGATACAAAAATTGATTTGCACAAACGCATTGTTAATATGGAAAGTTCCAACGACTATATTTTGTTAAAAGAAGAAATGCGTGATCGCTTTGGTCCGATTCCTGAATCATTGGATGAATATATGGCATCAAAACTATATGAAAACATTGCGGAATGGGTCGGTGTGGAAAAAGTACACCAGACAAAAACGGCAATGACATTTATCTTAAGTGAAGCGGCAAGCAAAAATATTCATGGCGATCTATTGTTTCAAAAGGCAAATGAACAATCAAAACACATTGAGCTCGATTTTAAACGTAATCGTCTTTACATTCGCATGCCGATTCACAAACTTCCAGATATTCCAGCCAAAATGGTTGTCCCTATTTTAGAGATTCTTGAATAAAAAAGCTGTCAAAACAAGCATGTTTTGACGGCTTTTCATTGTCTGAATTTAAAAAGATTATAAGCGGTATGTTCAAGCATTAACGCAGCACGTGTAGAATGCATCATCTGCTCATGTGTAAAGGCGCCATTGGCTACGGTGAATAAACCATCAACGTTGTCATTGAGCGCATACGCATCATCGGTAATTGCGGCCGCTAAGGCAATAACCGGTTTGGCGTGTTTATTGGCAAGCGTGATAATGCCACCGGGCCCCTTTCCCATTAATGTTTGTTTGTCGATTTGTCCTTCACCTGTAATGACCAAGTCACTGGTTTGAATGGCCCCTTCAACATCGAGCGCATCAAACACAATATTTATTCCACTGCGCAGTGTAGCGTTCAATACTGCATAAAAAGCCGCACCTAGACCACCAGCGGCTCCAGACCCTTCCACGTGTGAAGCGTCAATGCCGGTATGCGAATGAATGACGCTTGCTAAATGTTTCAATCCCTTGTCTAATATTTTTAGTGTATGGCTGTCTGCTCCTTTTTGTGGCCCGTAAACATACGTGGCCCCCTCTTTTCCATAAAGCGGGTTATTCACATCACAGGCGATGGTAAAGGAGGATTCTTTAAGACCCGGGTGCACCTCATTTGCGTCCATATGGCTAATGGACAATAAATTTCCTCCATATGAAGATAACACGTTCCCCTTTTCATCGAAGAATCGGTAACCCAATGCACTCAACATGCCGGTGCCGCCATCATTGGTTGCTGAACCGCCGATGCCGATCACAAAAGAACGAATACCACGCTCAAGCGCATCGTAGATCATTTCCCCAGTTCCATAGCTTGAGGTTTTTAATGGATTTCTTTCACAGGGCTTTAGTAAAGGTAAGCCGCTAGCTTCAGCCATTTCCATAATAGCGCTGGTATGGTTTATAATACCATATGTTGCTGAAACTTCTCGGTGAAGCGGATCATGGACAGAAATGGTTTTTTTGACACCACCGAGCGCTGTCATCAAAGTTTCAAATGTCCCCTCCCCACCATCTGCGATGGGCATGGAAATGATATTGGCAGATGGGTTAGCCCTTAAAATCCCTGATTTCACGCTTTGAACAACTTGTTTTGCATTTAAGGAATCTTTAAATGAATCCATTGCAATCAAAATATTCATGATGTCCTCCTTGAACAGGTTTATTGTCTTTATTATAGCAATGATAATCTCTTTATGGATAATACTTTTATAATTCGGTAAATAAAGCAGGTACGCTTATGTACCTGCTTTATTTACTCTTCAGTTGTTTGTGTGTGGACATCAAAGGATTCAAAGTCATATTCATCACGATCAAGCTCAACAATTAAATGCCATGCTGCCATGTCGGTGGTCCCAGTTTGAGGTTTTGTTCTCTCTACATTAACAATGAGTTCACCATTATCAATTTGAATGTTGTCAATTTCATGGGTGATGGATCCACTGTTTTCTTCATATGCTATGAGCAGTAATGTATTGTGTTCAAAAAATGTCTCATCATAATTGTCTACCATGGTTTCAAATGATGGATCGCCTTGAGTGAAATCAAACAATTCTTCATTTTCTTCAATATAGTTTGTTAGTGCACGTAAAGAATCTATATGTGTCGCCTCACCGTGAAGATTTTCACTCCAGTCGGTATCAGTGCGAACCCTTGTGACGGATTGGTTGTTCACCGAATACGTTTCAGGTTCAATGCTTGATGTGCATCCCACAAGTAATCCACCAAACACAAAAGCCATGGTTAATATGAATAAACGCATTCTGAATCCCTCCTTTACACTTTCATTGTATCAGTAACAAAAGATTTCCCTCAAAACCCGAATACGCACAGTTAAATAAAAAAACCGCTTCAAAAAGCGGTTTTCCGTTAATAATATTAATAGACTATTATGCGTGATTTACGAAAAGTTTGGTTTCAGTTACACTGAACCGGTTACCAGTAAAGACGAAATAATGGTCAATCGTATGAAATAAAAATAAATGAGCATGGCTACAAGATAATGAAACATTGCATAAAGATCTTTTGGAACCAAACGATCCAGCACAAACTTTTTGGCGTAACGTACAAACACAACAAATCCGACAATCATGACAGCAAC
>PUMO01000018.1 GCA_003551405.1 Mollicutes bacterium
AAGGATGACAGTTTGAACATGTATCTACACGTACCTCATCAAGGATAGAGCCGGTTTCAAACTCATGACCACATGTGGTACAAACAGCTTTCACCTTTTTGTAGTTTGGATGAATGTCTTTTTTCATTTTTATTCTCCTTCCGCCATGATGTATACCATCATAGTAAGTATATCGCTTGAGTATTATACCAAAAGAATATATATAGTGCAAGTTTAAAAGTTTTATTTTACTCTAAACGCCTTACCAAGCCGTTAGCCTTGTGTTATAATACGGTTGATTGTGGAGGTGTTATAAATGCGAGAAATCACATTTGAGGCGGTTAAGAACGCAGTAAAGACTAACCTCATCAAGATAAATTATAACCTGGATGACTCATTCGTTAAACGACTTGAAGATGCAAGAGACCGTGAAAGTCAGTCAGTTTCGAAATCCATTTTGGATGACATCATTGAAAATCAAAAAATTGCACGACGCGGTATTATTCCTTTATGTCAAGATACAGGCATTGTGGTGGCGTTTGTAGAAATGGGACGAAACATCTTTTTTGATGGCGATATTGGTGCGGCAATCAACGCTGGTGTCAGCGCTGCATATGAAGAAGGTTATTTAAGAAAAAGTGTTGTGAAACATCCCTTTAACCGGGAAAATACGAAGGATAATACACCGGCTGTTATTCACACTAAACTTACCAAAGGGGAAGAAATCAAAATTAAATTAGCTGCCAAAGGGGCTGGCAGCGAAAATATGAGTAAAGTGGTAATGTTAAAACCCAGTGATGGAATCGAAGGGGTTAAACAATTAGTCAAAGACACAATATTCAAAGCGGGAGGCAGACCGTGTCCTCCAATTATTGTCGGCATTGGCATTGGTGGTAATCTAGAAAAAAGTGCGTTATTGTCTAAAGAAGCTTTGTTGCGTGATTTGGATGATCAAAGTAGTGATCCAACCATTCGAGACCTTGAAAATACACTTTATGATGAAATCAATGCATTAGGGGTTGGCGCAATGGGCGTTGGTGGAGACATCACCTGCATGGGGGTCAAAATCAATTATTACCCAATGCACATTGCCTCACTGCCTGTTGCGATAAACATTCAATGTCATGCGAACCGTCATGATGAGGTGATCTTATGAAAAAGCTAACGCCACCAATTTCGAATGAAACCGTTCAGTCACTAAGAGTTGGCGATAAAGTTTTGCTTAGCGGCACGATTTATACTGCCAGAGACCAAGCGCACATGCGGCTAGTCAATGAAGAGAACCCTTCATTTGATTTAAATGGCGCGGTGATTTACTACGTGGGGCCTACGCCTGCAAGAGACGGTGAAGTCATTGGGGCATGCGGGCCTACATCATCATATAGAATGGACAGCCTGGCTGTTCCATTGATGGAACGTGGTGTTAAAATGATGATTGGCAAAGGCAACCGAGGTAAAGACTTTAGAGAATCGATGCAAAAAAATAATGCAGTCTATATGATTGCAACCGGTGGTGCAGGCGCATTGCTTGCAAGCAAAATTAAAAAGCGCGAACTTCTAATGTATGAAGATTTAGGACCAGAGGCCATATACAAACTAGATGTCGAAAACTTCCCTTGTTTCGTTGCTTATGATGTTCACGGCAATTCTTTGTTTAAAGGAGATGACAATGCTTAATCAATTATCAAAAAAAAGTTTGAAACTACACAAACAAAATAAAGGGAAAATTGAAGTCAATTCTAAAGTTCCCCTAGATTCAATCGATGCTCTTTCCTGGGCTTATTCCCCAGGAGTGGCAGCACCGTGTAAGGCTATTGAAGAAAATCACGAGGCTGCTTATGATTATACCGCCAAAGGCAATATGGTTGCTGTTGTAACCGATGGGAGCGCCGTACTTGGTCTTGGGAACATTGGACCAAGGGCTGCGATGCCTGTTATGGAGGGAAAAAGTGCTCTTTTTAAAGAATTTGCGGGGGTTGATGCGTTTCCTATTTGTTTAAACACACAAGATCCTGAAGAAATCATTGATACCATTAAAAACATAGCACCTGGTTTCGGTGGTATCAATCTTGAAGATATCGCATCTCCACAGTGCGTGGAGATTGAAAATCGATTAAAAGATGAACTTGATATTCCTGTGTTTCATGATGATCAACACGGTACAGCGATTGTTACCTTAGCAGCGTTAATCAACAGCTGTAAATTAACGGGTAAAAAACTAAAAGACCTTAAAGTAGTTTTAAGTGGTACTGGTGCTGCAGGCGCTTCAATTGCTCGTATATTAAAAGCTTCAGGTGTCCGAAGCATTGTGGCGAACAAAAAGGACGGCGTCGTAACAAAAAGTAAGATTGCAAGTTATGACTCTGTTGTTACTGCTTTACTTGAAGATAAAATTATCGATTCACCTGAGGATAACACTACTTTTGAGTCACTTTTTGACCATGCTGACGTATTCGTCGGTGTTTCTGTGGGTGACATTGTTACCAAAGAAATGATTCAACGAATGAATTCTAAACCTTTTATATTTGCCATGGCTAACCCTGATCCTGAAATTAAGCCGGCGGTTGCTTTGGAAGCTGGTGCACATGTTATTGGAACAGGGCGAAGTGACTACCCGAATCAAATTAACAATGTTTTAGCATTTCCGGGTATTTTTAAAGGCGCTCTTGAAGCGCGTGCAAGTAATATTACAGAAAATATGAAAATTGCAGCAGCGAAAGGCATTGCCAATGTTATCCATGACAAAGACCTTAGCCCAGACTATATTATTCCATCTCCTTTTGACAACCGCGTGGTTGACGCTGTCAAAGAGGCTGTGAGAGAACAGGCAAAGGGTGAAAAACTTGAATTATAGAACAGAATATGATGCTCTCGGTGAAGTCAACATTCCGAATAATGCCTACTATGGCATTCAAACTGCGCGAGCCAAAGAAAACTTTGTCATTACCAAACACCCCATACATAAAGAACTGATTAAAGCGCTCGCAACAGTTAAACGCGCCGCAGCGCATGCAAACATGAAAGCAGAGCTACTGGATATTGGGATTTCAGATGCCATTATACAGGCGTGTGATGATATCATTGCGGGCAAAATGGACAAACAGTTCGTCACTGACATGATTCAAGGTGGTGCTGGGACAAGCATGCACATGAATATCAACGAAGTCATTGCGAACCGTGCACAGGAAATTCTAGGATATGACAAGGGACGCTATGATGTTGTTCATCCCAATGACCATGTTAATTTCGGCCAATCCACAAACGACGTGGTCCCTACTTCAGGAAAAATTGCCGTTATTCATCTGGCGAAACGATTGCTCAATGAGCTTAAGAAACTTCACAGAGCCTACTTAGATAAAGCCAACACTTATATTGAAACGATTAAAATGGGAAGAACCCACCTACAAGATGCCGTTCCCATAAGCATCGGTCAAGAATTTGGTGCGTTTGCAGAGCCTCTGCAACGCGACATTAACCGTATAGAAAATGCTATTGAAGAACTCACCTATATCAATATGGGCGCAACCGCAGTTGGAACTGGGTTGAACGCAAATGCCATTTCCCAAAAAGAAGTCCTGCAAAACATTAAGAAACACAGTAAAATCA
>PUMO01000120.1 GCA_003551405.1 Mollicutes bacterium
CCTGAGCCAAGATCAAACTCTCCATAAATATTTTATGTCAGCCACTTGTGTGGCTTTTCGTTTGATATGGTTTATAACTCAAAAGTAATTCTGTTCTATTCAGTTTTCAAAGACCATGATGCTTTGTTTGTTGCGTGCATTTCTTTTACGCAACTATTTAAAATTATATAATGTTTGAGAACTTTAGTCAATAACTTTTTAAAGTTTTTCTATTGTTTGTTGTAAGCATTATTGACGCGTTGTCCATAAATAATTGCACGCCTGTGCGCGCAACCAAACAAAAGTATATTAAAAGTGAGCGCTTTTGTCAATCAAAAACGCTCACTTCTTTTAATGTTTGGTTTTAACCGCTGAATTTAGCGATTAATTCATCTTTATCGATGACTGATTTTTCACCAGTATAACGGTTGATGTATTCGACTTTGCCATCTTTAGCGTCTTTACCAACGATAACACGGTAAGGAATACCGATTAAATCCGCATCCTTAAACTTAACACCCGGACGCTCATCGCGGTCATCAATAAGTACACTGTGCGTTTTAAGTAAGGCGTCATGGATATCATTTGCCATTTGAAGCGCAACATCATCATTCATTTTTAACGGTAATACGTGTAGATGGAAAGGCGTGATTGATTCAGGCCATAAAATACTGTTCTCATCACTATGCTGTTCTACAGCAGCCATAAGTGTTCTTGAAACACCCAGACCATAACAGCCCATAATCAAGGGTTTGCGCAAGCCATCACGGTCAGTGAAATAAGCGTTCATGCTTTCAGAATATTTGGTTCCCAGTTTAAAGATGTTGCCAACTTCAATCCCTTTCGCCTCTTGAATGGTTCCTTCATTACAATTAGGGCAGGCATCGCCGCTTGAGAGTCCGGCAAATTCCTTGTTTGCAGCATACTCACACGTATCACAAAAAACGGTGGTGTCTTCGCCGACTTCACTCATAACCATGAATTCATGGGCGACTTTTCCGCCAATCTGGCCTGTGTCTGAAGCCACAATTTTAGTATCCAGACCAATGCGGTTAAAGATCTTTCTATATGTTTTTTTGGAAACTTCGTACCAATAATCAAGATCTTCTTCACTTTCAGAGAACGTGTATAAATCTTTCATAACAAATTCACGCCCGCGCATGAGACCAAAGCGAGGTCTAAGTTCATCACGGAATTTTGTCTGAATTTGATAAAGTGCCAAAGGCAGTTTTTTATATGAATCAATGTGGTCGCGAACCACAGCCGTAATGACTTCTTCATGCGTAGGTCCCAAACAAAACTCGCGTTCCTTGCGGTCTTCAAAACGGACCAACTCCGGTCCATACTCATACCAGCGTCCACTTTCTTCCCATAAATCTTTAGGTTGCATTGCCGGCATAAGCAGTTCTGAAGCACCAATCGCATCGTGTTCTTCACGAATGATTGATTCGATATGATTCATAACTTTTTGACCAAGCGGCAAATAAGTGTATATACCCGATGCCGTTTGCTTCATGAGACCTGCACGGCTCATTAATCGGTGTGATTTTACTTCAGCGTCTTTTGGTGCTTCTTTCATAGTAGGAACAAACAAGAGACTTTGTTTCATGGGTTTCACCTCATTCGTTTAGTTAAAGAGTCTTAATATATCGTTATAAGTTACAACGAGCAAGAGCGTTAAGAGTAAAATGAACATGATCATGTGTAAATAGTTTTCAATGGTTTTATTGACTTTGCGGCGGGTAATGGCTTCATAACCAATAAAGACAATGCGGCCACCATCGAGCGCAGGAATGGGCAAGAGGTTGAGAATTCCAAGGTTAACACTAAGGAAAGCAACCCAGTTCAAAAGGGTAATGACGCCTTGTTGAAAGGCGGTCGATGTCATTGAAAAAATCCCTACGGGGCCGGCAAGGTCACCAACACCAACTGTATCACCAAAGAGCATGCGAAGAGTATCAAAAATCATGGTGGATGCACCCGCAACACCGGTAAAACCACTCATCAGACTTTGAGAAAAATTGAATTCATGAACAGGTGACACACCAATGGTCACCTGAGCAATGCGGGCGCCTTGACTTTCAAGCAGTTCACGCCCGTAAGCATCAACATCATAGGTATGAGTCTCTCCGTCTCTAAGCACTTCAATTTCAAGTGTTCCACCGGCTTCATTGTCATCCATCGATTGAAGCAAATCGCCCCATGTATCAATGGTGGTGTCATTAACACGCGTGATAACATCACCCTGAGTAAGCCCTGCTTCTCTAGCTGGTGTATTTTGTTGCACTTCACCGATACTGACCTCATGAGGATCAGAAGCGTCAGGGTTTGAGGAAACACCAATCGAAAAAATTTGAATGTTTGGGGTCAGGGTTTCTTCAATCACTTCACCGTCCCGCTCAAGATGAAGTGTGAGTTCGCGCTCTGCGCGATGGGTTTGCATGGCCTGTGAAAACGTGTCCCAGTTCTCAATATCCATCGTATCTTCAACGCCAACCACACGGTCGCCGATCTCAACGACATTTTCCGCAGGATGCCCCGGTTCAACAACACCGATCTCATTGGTAATGTTGCCATCCGCGTCAGCTTGCGGGAACCCTGTCATGAAACCAATGATAATGAATAGGAAAAATGCCAATATAAAATTCATGAATGGTCCGGCAAATATGGTCAAAAAGCGCTCAAGCAATGTTTTTGATTCAAAACTGCGATCATAAGGCGCCACTTGAAGTTTTTTATTCTTAAAAACATAGAAAGCTTCATTGTCTACAAGCTCATCGTTGATATGTAATGGGTCGCCGTCTTTTCCGGTTAAATCAACACTATCCACCTTTATCTTTTCAGCGTGTTGATAACGTGAATCGTCCACATCCATAATCATGTGGGTAATTTTTCCATTATCGTCTTTCAATATGCGAAGTGTCTGGCCTACTTTGACCATGTCTTCATTCACTTCTTCTCCTGCCATCATGACATAACCGCCAATGGGGATGGCGCGAAGCGCATACAGTGTTTCACCTTTTTTCTTTTTATATAAAATAGGTCCCATTCCTACTGAGAACTCATGGCATAAAATACCTGCACGTTTGGCCATAATCATATGACCGAGTTCATGCAGCATAATGACGATTCCTAGAACTAAAACAAATGCAATAATACTAAAAATAAACATAGTTTCACCTTCAAACTTTCAATTGATTGGCGTATTCACGCACAGCTTTATCGTGCATTTCAATCGTATCTAAACGCATCGGTTGATCATTATTGAAATGATCAAGCGCGCGTTTTATTATTGTTTCAATATCTATAAAACGGATGTCTTCATCCAAAAACCGTTGCACCGCAACCTCGTTGGCCGCATTCATGGTCACAACATGCATACCGTTACGACGTGCAACTGCGATACCAAGATCAAATAATGAGTACCGTTCATAATCAATCGGTTTAAAATTAAGTTGGGCAATCTTGGTTATGTCAAAGACACTGTGAAATCTTAAGGCTTTTTCTTCTTTCATCGCAGATAAAATCGGGATGCGCATATCAGAAGGTCCAATATGGGCAAGGACATTTCCGTCTTTAAAATGAACAA
>PUMO01000151.1 GCA_003551405.1 Mollicutes bacterium
ACAAGGCGCTCCCGATTGGCACCATCTTAACGCTCGCTGCGACGGGCAGTGAAACCAACGGCAATGCCGTGCTTTCCAATGATGATACCGGTGAAAAGCGCAACATTAAAAATTCCATCCTGATGCCGGTCTTTTCCATCATTGACCCTGAATATACCAAAAGTGTACCTACCCACCATGTCATTGCAGGGTCCATTGATATCATGATGCATGTGTTTGAACAATATTTTTCTAAAACACCCCATACCGACACCAGTGATTATATGTCCATAGGGGTGCTTAGAAGCGTGATTGACAATACGCGCCGTGTCCTTAAGGGCGAGGATTCGTATGAAGCACGCGCCAATTTATCCTGGGCGTCCACGCTTGCGCTTTCATGGATCTTGCAGATGGGCAAGATTGGCGACTGGGCCTCACACCGCATTTCTTATCCCATCACCGCTGATTATGGCATCACCCACGGGCTTGCGCTTTCCATTATCCAGCCCGCCTGGATGCAGATTGCGTTAAGGGAAAACCCTGAGGTGATGCGCTTTCGTTTAAGTCGCATCGGCCGTGAACTCTTTGGGATAGAAGAACCTGAGGCGGTCATTGAAGCATTTAAGGATCTATTCCGTGAATTTGGTGCCCCTGCACGTTTCACTGAAGCCGGTGTAACCATCCGCGATGATGATGCTGTGAGGATGGCTAAAACCGCCGTAGAACTTGGGAATGTTGGAAACACAATTGAAGTTGATGAAGCGCGCGCAGTCGACATATTTAACGCCGCGCGCTAGAGGTGCTTATGGAACGCTATACCCTTTTAATTCATACCAATGATGCCATTGCCCCTTTCAAGGCAAGCCTTGAAGGGGTTTTTTCCACGTCCAGCGTTCATGTGATGGACAGTAAAACTTTGTGCATTGATGGCGTCTATCCCGAACTTGACGCGCCGCTTGATGATCTGCGCAATATGTTAAGTTTGGATTTTGAGACCCTTCTTACATTTCTCGTTGTGCCCAGCGGGGTTATGCGTTGGTGCGGGGAGGCATCTCTCTTAGAAATGATTCGTTTGCTTGAGGCTGGGACCCATGCGTTTGATGCCGCGCTGGTTCGCATTTTTAGCCAAAAGCCTGAAATGGTACACTGGCTTAAACAGCCACTAAAAGACCAGTTGAGTTCCCCGCTCATTAAAAGCGCCCTTGCACTTGGCCATGCCAACCTTAATACCGTCAAAGCCGCCAAGAACCTTTTCATCCACCGCAATACGCTGCTTTACCGGATTGAACAAATCGAAATGGCGACGGGTCTAAAGCCCAACCATTTTAATGGCGCGTTGATTTTCAGGTTACTTCTTTTGTAGTTTTGTGCACGTTGCACATGGCTTGTAAAGCACAAACCATGTAAAATAAAGTCAGTTTGAGTGAAGGAGGTTTGTATCATGGGTGAATTATCGTTTAAAGGCATAAAGAAAATTTATGAAAGTGATGTCCAAGCGGTTGCGGACTTCAATTTGGAAGTAGAAGACAAAGAATTTATCGTCTTCGTTGGTCCTTCAGGGTGCGGAAAATCAACAACCCTCCGCATGATTGCAGGGCTTGAAGATATTACCGAAGGGGATCTCTACATTGACGGTAAACGCGTCAATGATGTGCCCCCAAAAGACCGCAACATTGCGATGGTTTTTCAGTCATACGCACTGTATCCGCATATGACTGTGTTTGATAACATGGCATTTGGGCTTAAACTCCGCAAATGGCCAAAAGAAGAAATCAACGAACGCGTAGACAATGCGGCGAAAATTTTGGGACTTGAAGACTTGCTTGACCGCAAACCCAAAGCACTCTCAGGCGGGCAGCGTCAACGTGTTGCCCTGGGGCGTGCGATTGTCCGTGATGCCGGCGTGTTCCTCATGGATGAGCCGCTCAGTAACTTGGATGCGAAACTGCGTGTGCAAATGCGCGCGGAGCTCATCAAGTTGCATGCACGTATTGAGACGACCACCATTTATGTCACCCACGACCAGGTCGAAGCCATGACCATGGCTGATCGCATCGTTGTCATGAATGACGGCTATATCCAGCAAGTTGGGCATCCAAGTGATGTTTACAACTATCCGAACAATTTATTTGTGGCAGGCTTTATCGGCACACCTTCGATGAACTTCATTGATGGTGAAGTGACCAGCAACGGTACGTTTAAAAATGATGAGGCGGAAATCCCTATCCTTGAATCCCAGTTTGACACATTAAAAAAACAAGGCTACGTTGGTAAACCTGTCAAACTTGGTATCCGTCCTGAAGACATTCATGACGATAACAATGTGAAAACAGCCTATCCTGAAGCCATCATCAATTTTAAAGTTGATGTGGCCGAACTGCTCGGTAGTGAAACCAATATCACGACCGCTGTAGGCGACAATAAAATTGTTGCGCGCGTTGATGCGCGTACGGACGTTAAAATGGGCGACGAAGTTGAACTTGTGCTTGATATGAACAAAGTGCACTACTTTGACCCGCAGACTGAACAACGCATTCGTGATTAATGTAACCCACAACAGCCCACGCTGTTGTGGTTTTTTTATGAAGTACGCGCAACGTATTTTTTCTTATATGCCGGTGTGTTATGCTAGTGTTAAGATAAATTTTTAACAAAAAGGTGACAATATGAATAAACCAACCAACATTTATGAACGCATCATAGAATATGTTTTTATTATGTTCTTATTTGCCGTTTACTCAGTATTGGGACTGTTTCTTACCACCGGTGCTGCGTTTTCTGCGGGGTTTATGAGTGCGCGCGAACGTCAAAAAAATGAAACCGATGCACCCACCCATGTCATTTTTCACAGACAATTCATTGATTCGTTTAAACCAGCAACCTTCACCTGGGTGATCATGGTGGTGCTTGGCCTTGGCATTGTGCAGCTTTATGCGTGGGCGTTTGATCCTTCGTCCGTGCCGCGATTAATCGTCTTTTATGTTGCCCTGCTTTACTGGGCGCTGTTTCATCTATATATTTATCCTTTGCATTCGGTTTTCAAGCATCGCGGACCACTTCATGTTATTAAAAACACGATGCTCATTATCCACTTGCATCCGAAAGTGCTTTTTAAGATGCTTGTGATTGCGTCCATTATGTTTTTATTGATTGAAACCATTCACCCAGTGTTAACACCGGTTGCGCTGACACTCTATTTTTATTTACAAGCGCGTTGGCTGTCACCAACGTTTGATTTTTATATTGAACGCGTCAAGGCGCGGGAAAATTAAAAGGGGAGAGAACCATGGAACAACGCTATGAACAGAAATATTACGAGCTTTTAAGTCAACAGTTTCCCAATGTCCAAAGTGCGGCGACGGAACTGATCAACTTAAATGCAATATTGAACTTGCCAAAAGGGACGGAGCACTATATTGCGGATATTCACGGCGAATATGACGCTTTCAATCATTTTCTTAAAAATGCCAGTGGTATTTTAAAAGAAAAAATCAACCAACACTTTTCAGATCTCGACAGTGATAACCGGCGGCGTTTTTCGTTCTTTTTATACTATCCGCACGACATGCTTAACAAATATCAAAAAGCGTGGGATGCGGCGTCCTTTGAATTGTTGTTAAGGGATGTCCTTAAACGGATGGTTGCGCTTGCACGCATTATTGCGACCAAATATACGAAAAGCCATGTCGGTAAAAATTTACCCAAGGAATTTTCCTATATCATTCAAGAACTGCTTTATGAATCAAACAAACACGAAGACAAACGGGCGTACTATGATGCCATCATCGATGCCATCTTTACGACCGGCCGCGAAAAGAAACTGATCATTGAACTTTCACGCTTCATCCGCCGCCTGGCCATTGACCGCCTACACATTGTCGGCGATATTTTTGACCGCGGCCCCAAACCCCATTTGGTCATGGAAAAAATCATGAAACAAAAAAATGTCGACATTCAGTGGGGCAACCATGACATTATCTGGATGGGCGCGGCGAGTGGTGACCCTGTGAGTATCGCCAATGTGATAAGGATTGCGGCCCGCTATAATAATCTTGACTGTCTAGAAGACGGCTATGGCATTAATTTGCGGTATTTATCGAGTTTCGCCAATGATGCCTATAAAGACGATCCATGCACCAATTTTTATCCGAAAAATCTTTCAAACGAAAACGCCATGCTCGATGACCCAGTCTACGTTGCAAGAATGCATAAAGCCATCAGTGTCATTCAGTTTAAACTTGAACAGGCAGTCATTGATGCCAACCCTGGGTTTGGCCTTGAAAACCGTGCCATCTTAAAAACCATAGACAAAGAAAACAACACCGTAGTGGTTGATGGTAAAAGCTTTGAACTCAATACTGCGCATTTTCCAACCGTTTATCCCAATGACCCTACTGCACTCAGTCATGGGGAAGAAAAAGTCATCAAACATTTGCGTCAAATGTTTTTACATAACGAAATGCTTCAAGACCATATTCGCTTCATGTTTAGAAAAGGCTCAATGTATTTAAAAGCCAATGATACGTTGCTTTTTCATGCAGGGTTCCCAATCAATGAAGACGGTACCTTTTTAGAACAATCGATTGATGGTGTCACCTACATGGGCAAAGGGCTTTTTGACATGTTCGAAAGCAAGCTGCGCAATGCTTACTTGAACCGCTATGAACCCAATAATCCTGAGCGTGATTTTTTCATGATCCTTTGGCAAGGGCCATCAAGTCCCCTGTTTGCCAAAGATTCCATGCGGACCTTTGAACGCTACTTCATTGATGACAAATCGATTCACAAAGAACACATGAATCCTTACTTCAACCGCCGCGAAGACCATGACCTGCTTGACCGTATTTTTCAGGCCTTTGGCATGGACCCTGCAAGAGGAAAAATCATCAACGGCCATGTCCCCCTTGATGTCACCAAAGGCGAAGACGTTGTTCTTGCGGATAAGCGGATGTATTTGATTGATGGGGGCATGTCGAAACAATACGCTTCAAAAACCGATATCGGTGGTTATACATTGATCAGCGACTCGTATGCTTACTTTTTAGTCTCTCACCAACGTTTTGATGGGTATGAATCATTGATTGCCCAAGAAAAAGACATCATTTCTGTGACCCACAGTGAAGACATCAATCACCGCCGCACGTATATTTATGACACGGATAACGGGGTGAAACTCAAAGGCCGCGTGGCCGATTTATCCCGCCTGATTGAACTTTATAAAAGTGGTGCGCTTAAAGAAAAACCAAGTGCATAGCTTACGCACGCGCATAGCGGATGGAGGGTTTCCGTCCGCTATTTTTAGACTGATTAACTCCTATTTGGAAATTATATAAAAAAGTGCGTTTTGCGTGACTGTTTTTTTCCCTTACGTTATGATGAACTTGTCATACAGTTATGATATTTTTTTACCTAAAATAATTTATATTTTTTATAATAAAGGAGGCATTTTCATGCTATTCGACCAGTATGATCCCTTAAAAGGGGAAATGTTCACAGTCTTGGACAAAGACGGAAAAGTCGTCAATAAAGACTATGAACCATCCATCGATGATGAAACGCTTGTGCATATGTATAAAACCATGCAACTCGCGCGCATCGCTGACATTAAAGCGTTACAATATCAACGCCAGGGGCGTATGCTAACGTTTGCGCCTGTGCAAGGTCAAGAAGCATCACAAGTCGGGCCCATGGCCGCGACTGAACAAAAAGACTGGTTGGTCCCCGCATTCCGCGAAGCGGCCGCCATGCTTTATAAAGGGGCAACCCTTTATCAAAACTACCTTTATTGGTATGGGAATGAGCTAGGAAGCCAATATGATGAGGGCGTGAACATCATGCCTGTCAACGTACCGATTGGCTCACAAATCAACCATGCGGCCGGTGTTGCGCATGCGGCGAAGATCAAAGGCACCGATGAAGTCGCGATTACCTACATTGGTGATGGCGGTACTTCAAATGGTGAATTTCACGAAGGAGTCAACTGGGGTGGTGTTTATGACCTGCCAATGGTAACCATCATCCAAAACAACCAATATGCCATTTCTACCCCGCGCTCTCAAGCGACCAGGGCGAAAACATTGGCTCAAAAAGCCCACGCTTACGGCATTCCAGGCATTCAAGTGGATGGGAATGACGCTTTAGCTATGTATGCGGCGACATCTGAAGCCGTCAAACGCGCAAGAAACGGGGAAGGACCAACCCTCATTGAAGCGGTCACTTATCGTATGGGCCCCCACACGACCAGTGATGACCCAACCATTTACCGCAGTGAAGAAGAGGTGAATGAGTGGAGAGAAAAAGATCCACTGACACGTTTTTATAAGTATCTTGCGAACCGTAAACTTTGGAACAAAGAAAAAGACGACGCGCTTCAAGAGGAACTTAAGAAATTTGTGGCCGATACGTTCAAGCAAGTTGAAAATGCACCACATCCAACCCTTGATGAAGTCTTTGATTATACATATGAAACCTTGCCTGAAGATCTAAAACGACAAAAAGAAGCCATTCGTGCTTACCAAGAACAACAAGAAAGTGGCGGTGATGAATAATGGCGACCATGACACTATTAAAAGCAATCAATAACGCACTGGACCAACAACTTAACAATGACAAGTCTGTTGTACTTTACGGTGAAGATGCCGGTTTTGAAGGCGGTGTGTTCCGCGTCACAGCAGGGCTTCAAAAAACACACGGTAAAGACCGTGTCTTCGATACCCCAATCAGCGAAGCGGGGATTATCGGGACGGCCATCGGTATGGCCTCTAATGGGATGCGCCCGGTAACTGAAATTCAGTTTAGTGGCTTCATGTTCCCAGGCTTTAACCAAATGGCTGTGCACATGGCCCGCATGCGCAACCGTTCCCGCGGAAAATATAACCTCCCCATCGTGGTCCGCATGCCTTATGGTGGCGGAGTTCGCGCGCTTGAACACCACAGTGAATCTCTTGAGACCCTCTTTGCGCACATTCCCGGTCTCAAACTCGTCATTCCTTCCACACCTTATGATGCCAAAGGGCTCATGACGGCCGCAATTAAGGATAATGACCCTGTCATTTATTTCGAACCGAAGAAAATTTATCGTGCCTTCAAACAAGAAGTGCCCGAAGAAGAATACGAAGTGGAAATTGGAAAAGCGCGCACCGTTCAAGAAGGCAGCGACATTACGGTGGTTTCCTGGGGTGCGATGCTCCATGAAACCATGAAAGCCATCAAGGAACTGGGTGATGACATTTCCGTTGAATTGATTGATTTGCGTACCATTGCGCCAATGGATAGTGACGCGGTGGTTGAATCAGTCAAAAAGACAGGCCGTCTCCTTGTTGTCCATGAAGCGGTTAAGACGCTCGGCATCGGTTCAGAACTGATCAGCCGCGTCAATGAAGGGGCATTTTTTCACCTAGAAGCACAGCCTACACGTTTAACATCCCCAGATATTACCGTGCCGCTTCCAAAAGGTGAGCGTCATCACATCGTTGATGCGCCACGCATCAAACAAGAAATCGAAAAAGTCGCATATTTTGAATAAAGGAGTGAGACCCAGTGATTAATTTTAAATTTGCCGATATTGGTGAAGGGATTCACGAAGGTGTCATCCTCAAATGGAACTACGAGGTGGGTGACACGGTTGAAGAAGGCGAAACCATGGTCGTTGTTGAGACCGATAAGGTGAACGCTGAAATTCCCGCACCAGACAATGGCGTTTTAAAACAAAAAGGCGCTGAAGTCGGAGAAGAAATACATGTCGGAGAAGTCCTGGCAGTCATCGATGATGGCTCAGGCGAGGGCGCAGAAGAAGCCCTCAAAGAAGAAGCAAAAGAAACGAACGATGACGACGACGATGAAGAAGAAGGCGCCAGTGTCGTTGGCGCTGTAGAGACGTCCAATGAAGTCTTACCTGCAAGTGACGAACACAAAAAAGTTGAACGTAAAGAACCAAGTGATCGTCCCGCGCTTGCTACACCTGTTGCACGCAAGCTTGCTAAGGACTTAGGCGTCGACATTAAAACCATCGAAGGCACCGGCCCTGGTGGACGTGTGATGAAAGAAGATATCCGCGCCGCCGCTGAAGGTGAAAAAGAGGCGCCTGCGAGCGACGCACCACGACCAAGCGGTGAAGCGCAAACCCGTCCTGCGATGCCTAAACTGCCTGAAGAAGGCGTGCGCCGTGAAAAAGTATCGAAATTGCGTCAAAGCATTGTTAAAGCCATGGATACCTCCAACCAGCTCATCCCTGCAACAACCATCATGGATGAAATTGACGTTTCCAAACTGGTTGAGTTCAGAAATGAAAACAAAGGGCTCGCCAAAGAACATGACGCAAAACTGACCTATTTACCACTTATCATCAAAGCGGTTATCAAGACGCTCAAGCAATATCCTATCTTTAATGCAAGCTTTGATCATGAAACTGAAGAAATTGTCTACAAAGACTTTTTCAATATTGGTGTTGCGGTGGACACCCCAGATGGGTTGATTGTGCCCAACATTAAAAATGCGGATCAAAAGAGTATCTTTGAACTTGCCAGTGAGGTTGATCGTTTGGCCGCCAGTGCGCGTGAGCGCTCCATTGGCTTAAGCGAACTGCAAAACACAACGTTCTCAGTGACCAACTACGGTGCCTTTGGTGCCAAGCTCGGAACCCCCGTCATCAATCATCCCGAAACCGGCATTCTCGGTATTGGTGCCATCACTAAAAAACCCGTCGTGAACGATAACGATGAAATTGTCGTGGGTCACGTTCTGCCCCTTTCACTTACGATTGACCACCGTGTGATTGACGGTGGCGACGGTGGACGTTTCATGCTACAATTGAAACAGTACTTGAACGATCCCATGCTATTATTACTCAGTTAGGAGCGTGACATTGTGTCAGACTACGATGTAACAATTATCGGTAGCGGTCCAGGCGGCTATGTGGCCGCAATAAAGGCTGCACAAAACGGCAAGAAAGTGGCCATTGTGGAAAAAGAAGATGTTGGTGGGGTGTGCCTCAACTGGGGATGCATTCCGACCAAAAGTCTTTTGAGCAGTGCCAAAGTGTTCAAAAACTTCAAGGAAGCGAAAAATTTCGGCATCGATGTCGAAAAAGACGCGTTCAAAGTTAATTTTGAAAAAATGATTGACCGCAAAAACAAGGTTGTCAAAAAACTCACCAGCGGTGTTGCCTCACTACTTAAGAAAAACAAAGCGGACCTTTACCAGGGTGAAGGGGTCATTAAAGACAAAAACACTGTTGAAGTCGGTGAGACAACGCTTAAAACCAAAAACATTTTAATCGCCACCGGCGCCTCACCGGCGGTGCCACCGATTGAGGGCCTTGAAAAAGGGCTTGAAAGTGGTGATGTAGTGACCGCAAAAGAAATTTTGGACCTTGAACAACAACCCAGTTCTCTTACCATCATCGGTGGGGGTGTCATTGGGATTGAATTTGCGACGATTTTTGCGACACTTGGAACCAAAGTGACCGTTGTGGAACTTCAAGAGGACATCTTGCTTCAAGTGGACAAGGAAATCCGTGATGCGTTTAAAAAAGCACTTAAAAAAGCTAAAATCAAACTTGAAACCAACGCGGGTGTCAAAAAAGTTGATGGCGGCAACGTCACGTTTGAACGGGATGGAAAAAGTGAGACCCTCAAAGCAGACAAAGTCTTGCTTTCGGTTGGCATGAAAGCCAATCTTGGTGGGCTTGATGCACTGGACCTTGAAATGGAGAACGGCTTCATTAAAACCGATGAATATAGCCGTACCAACATTGAGGGTGTTTATGCAATCGGTGATGTCAACGGCAAACAAATGCTTGCGCATGTTGCCAGCAAAGAAGGGGTCACTGCGATTGAACATATTGATGGTCACGCGCAAAAACTCGATTATGAAAAAATGCCTTCAGGCATTTATACCTTCCCTGAAATTGCGCAAGTCGGTCACACCGAAGCAAGTGCCAAAGAAGCGGGCATTGACTATAAAGTCTCAACGTTCCCCATTGCGGCGAACGGAAAAGCCCTCGGTGAAGGTCAAAATATCGGCATGGCCAAAATGCTTGCGGATAAGAAATATAATGAAATCATCGGTGTGCATATCTTGGCCGATGGTGCCACAGAAATGATCAGTGAAGCGGTCATCGGCATGAACCTTGAGGCTCGTGCGGAGGATATCGCCAATGCGGTGCATCCGCACCCCACCTTATCAGAAATGCTTCATGAAACCGCGCACGGTATCATTGATAAACCCATTCATATTTAATCCCCATTTATTGGGAATCCGCCCCTTTAACAGTCTTTTGTTAAGGGGGCGTTTTTTTATGGTGTATATCCGAAGTTTTCCTTTATTCATGATGTGTTCACAATTTCATGCTACATTATAATTGAAGATGCAAAACGAAGGAGTGAGACGGTATGCATAATCATGAGACCCATCATGACCATGAAACGCATAACCATGAAACACACCACACCCACGATGATCATCACCGTATGATGATTGATGATTTCTTTCGTCGTTTTTGGGTTGTATTGGTATTGACAGTTCCCATTTTAGTGTTGTCACCCATGATACAGGCATGGTTTAATTTCTCTGTAACGTTTAGCGGTGATACATTCGTCCTTTTCACACTATCCACTTTGGTGTATGGTTATGGTGGGTGGCCCTTTTTAAAGGGGATCAAAGACGAACTTGCCAATAAAAATCCGGGCATGATGACCTTGATTGCCATGGCCATCAGTGTTGCGTTTATCTATAGCAGCATGGTTGTGTTTGGCTTTCCGGGGGATGATTTCTTCTGGGAACTGGCCACATTGATTTTAATTATATTACTTGGACACTACATTGAAATGAAATCAGTATTGAGCGCGTCCAAGGCTCTCGATGAATTGGCGGCGCTCATGCCCGATGAGGCGCATTTAATGGAAGGAAAGTCCGTGCGCGATGTCAAGGTATCGTCTTTAAAAGCCGGTGATATGATATTAATCAAGGCCGGTGAAAAAATTCCAGCGGACGGTACGATTGTAAAAGGTGAATCCTTCATTGATGAATCCCTTATCACTGGTGAAGCCACACCGGTTGATAAGTCGACTGATGATGAAGTCATTGGCGGCGCGATCAATGGGGATGGTTCGCTTGAAGTTAGTGTGAAAAGCACTGAAGATGACGCATACTTATCCAAAGTCATCAATATGGTCAAAGACGCTCAAGCCGCGCAGTCAAAAAGCCAGGACATTGCGAACCGCGCTGCGAAATGGCTTACAGTCATTGCATTGATTGTTGGCTTTATTACATTGTTCACATGGTCACTGATTTCTGGCGATGCGACCTTCGCGATCGCACGCATGGCGACGGTCATGGTCATTGCGTGCCCCCATGCGCTAGGCCTTGCCACACCGCTTGTGACCGCACGCTCAACCGCATTAAGTGCACAAAATGGACTACTGATTCGCAATAAAACCGCATTTGAAAATGCAGGGACCCTTGATACCATTATTTTTGATAAAACTGGAACACTAACACAAGGGCGCTTTGGTGTTGATTTCATAAAACCCTTGCATGAAGACTATCAAGAAAACGATATTCTCAAAATCGCCGCAACGCTTGAAAAAAATAGTGAACATCCCATTGCACGCGGGATATTGAACATGGCTGAAACGCATTCACTTGAAACTGGAACCCTTGATGACTTCAAGACTGTCAAAGGTAGGGGAATCACCGGTACTGTCGATGGCAAATATACACAAATTCTCTCGCCTCAGGCGCTTAAGAAACATAACTACACAGTGCCAGCGCTTCCTGATGAAGGGGTGACTACCAATGTCTTTGTCGTACGTGACAATATACTTATTGGCGCCATAGGGTTGTCTGATCAAATAAGAAAGACATCTAAAACTGCCATTGAAAAGCTTCAGGCTCGCGGGCTTAAATGTGTCATGATCACAGGCGACAACGCACGTGTTGCCAAACATGTCAGTGACATGCTCGGGCTTGATCAATTTCACGCTGAAGTATTGCCAGAAGATAAAAAGGCGTTGATTGAAGCTTTTCAATCAAACGGCGAACGTGTCGCCATGACGGGCGATGGCATCAATGATGCACCAGCGCTTGCGCAAGCGGATATGGGCATTGCGGTGGGCTCAGGAACCGACGTGGCGGCTGAGACAGCGGACATCATCCTGGTGAATTCAGATCCCTTGGATGTTGAAACCATTGTGCGTTTTGGTGCCGCAACCAATTCAAAAATGGTCCAAAATTTAATTTGGGCGACGGCGTACAACATTGTCGCAATCCCGCTGGCGGCCGGCGTGCTTTATGGCGTAGGCATATTGATTTCCCCAGCCATCGGGGCCGTCTTCATGTCGCTTTCAACCGTGATTGTTGCGATTAATGCCAATTTGTTAACGTTGGCGTCTACATCTTAATAAAATATAAAAAGAACACTTCCGCCAGGGGCCGCGGAAGTGTTCTTTTTAACGTAAGGGAGAGATTAAGTGAATAAGCAGTGGAGGATGTCATCCACACTGATATGAAAGAAATATTCATCAAGGGGCTCTTTACTGATGACGTCTTTAACGGCATTTTCTTCATAGCGTGTGCCGATGAGCTTGTTTTCAAGTTCACTGATGTCTCGGCTTCCTAAGAAGTCACCAAAAATCTTGAGGTTGGAAATGGCGCCGTCTTTAACATTGAAATGGAATTCAACCTTGCCGCCTTCATAGCGGCCGGCTTTTTCAATGGAAAATTCAGGGCTCTCACCATAATTCCATTCCCAGGTGTTGTAGCGTTTTTCCATGAGATCATGTATCTTATCAAGATCGTCTTGGCTCAGTTCATAGACGTGTTTGGCAATGTCAGTTGTCCCAAGCAAATGTTCCAATAACGTCTTTTTAAACTGGGGCATGCTTACTGATTGGTTGAGATAGGGTAAAATGTTGGTGACGCGGCTGCGGTTGGACTTGATGCCTTTGGATTTGATCTTATCCGCTTTAACGTTTAAGACTTCCGCCACAAACGGTAAGTTCGCATCAAAAAGAATGGTGCCGTGATGGAGCATTTTATCTTTGTGGAAGCTTTGGGCGTTGCCGCTGATTTTTTGATCATCCACAACGATGTCGTTGCGTCCCTGAAATTCAGCTGGAACGCCGAGTTCCTTAAGGGCACTGATCACAGGTTCTGTAAATTTTTTATAGTTGTTGAGGTTGTCTTTGAGCTGCGTGACAAATGAGAAATTCAAGTTGCCATCATCATGGTAAACAGCGCCCCCGCCGGTAATGCGGCGCACAACATTGACATTGTGGTTTTTGACCGCTTCAGGGTTAATCTCTTCAACCGTGTTTTGGTTGCGTCCGATGATGACGGAGTTTTCATTTTGCCATAAAAGCACAAAGTCTTCATCGTGACTGAGGTACTTAAGGACGTATTCTTCAAGTGCTAAGTTGAATCGTGGATTTTTTGAATCATTCAGAATGGTTTTCATGGGTTTCACCTCTTTTTAGTTTCAATTTTACTTTACTAAACGCACAGTGAAAACGCAATCAAAGTACGCTAAAAAGGTGAATTTGCGGCTTTGTCGGTGTGTATTTCAAAGGAATATGTTACAATATAAGTGTTAAAAAGTGGAGGTGGTCATATGAAACGCGCACTTGTTGTGGTCGATATGCAAAATGACTTTATTACTGGCGCGCTTGGGTTTGAAGGCGCGAAGCAGGTAAAAGAAAATGTGCTTGAAAAAATTCAGGCATATAAAGCACGTGAGGATACTGTTTTTTATACGATGGATACCCATGATGAAGGGTATTTAGACAGTGTTGAAGGCAAGCATCTTCCAATCAAGCATTGCATTAAAGGCACCTGGGGTCAACAGATTGATCCGGACATTGCTGAAACGATTGGGGATTTTGACCCGGTGTTAGAAAAGCCGACGTTCCCTTCAAGCGGCTTGCTTGATTATTTGCGTTCCGGGGAATATGATACGATCGAACTTGTTGGGCTTGTGTCTCACATATGCGTCATTTCCAATGCGGTCATTGCCAAGGCGGGTGCACCGAATGCGCGCATCATGGTGGACGCACGTGCCACCGATGGTCCCGATCAGACCCTTCATAACAAAGCACTCGATGTAATGGAAAATCTACATATAGAAATTACGAACAGGAGTTAATCCATGAAAATAAAACGCAACCAATCCATGCTTATTGATTTTTATGAATTCACAATGGCCAACGGCTATTTTGAAACATCCCATAAGGATGATATTGTCTATTTTGACCTTTACTTCCGCAAAATCCCCAATAATGGTGGCTATGCGATTATGGCGGGCCTTGAGAGCATTATTGATTATGTGAAAAATTTAACCTTCACGGATAGTGACATTGAATATTTGCGCAGCCGCGGATTGTTTTCTGAAGCGTTTTTGGAATATTTGCGTCATTTCTCATTCAAAGGCGATATTTATGCGGTGCCTGAAGGCAGTGTTATTTTTCCAGGGGAACCCATCATCACTGTGCGCGCCGGCGCTGTAGAAGCGCAGCTTTTAGAAACGTTTTTCTTGCTCACCATCAATCATCAATCATTGATTGCGACCAAAGCCTCCCGCATTAAGTATGCGGCTGGCGCGCGTAAAGTCATTGAAATGGGTGCGCGCCGCGCACACGGAATTTCAAGTGCGAACTACGGGGCGCGTGCTGCTTATATTGGTGGGGCGGACATGTCTTCAAACACGATGGCCGCCCGTTTATACGGGGTGCCGGCAACGGGAACCATGGCCCACTCGTGGGTGCAGATGTTCGACAGTGAATATGAATCGTTTAAAGCGTATGCGTCCCTTTATCCCGACAATGCCATATTCCTGGTCGATACGTATGATACGCTTCGTAGCGGAGTCTTAAACGCCATTAAAGTGATCAAAGAAATCTTGCTGCCACAAAACAAATCCTTTTACGCCATCCGAATTGATTCAGGCGACTTGACGTACTTAAGCAAAAAAGCACGTAAAATGCTTGATGATGCCGGGCTGGAGAAATGCAAGATTGTTGCGTCCAATGCCCTTGATGAACATTTGATTCGCGCGTTGATTGACCAAGGGGCGCCCATTGATTCTTTTGGTGTGGGTGAACGGTTGATTACCGCCAAAAGTGAACCTGTTTTCGGTGGCGTCTATAAATTGACGGGAGTTGAATCAAACGGCGTGATTGAACCGAAAATCAAAATTTCTGATAACCCTGAAAAAATCACCACCCCACACTTTAAAAAGCTTTACCGCATTTATGATAAAGACACCATGAAGGCGCGTGCGGATTTATTAACCGTTCATGATGAAGTGATTGACGAACAACAACCGCTCACCATTTTTGACCCCACCCACACCTGGCGCCAACAAACTTTACATAATTATGTGGTCA
>PUMO01000031.1 GCA_003551405.1 Mollicutes bacterium
ATAATGGCTGTTTAGGGCAGTTTTTGATATGATAGAACCAAATTGAGTAAAGGAAGAGACTTCATGGATTTAGTATATCGCTTACGCAACAAAATGTTGATGCCCTTTATTTTTGTAGTATTATTTGCTTTAAGTTTCCTTCACGGCAGCATTGACGAGATGTGGGCTGGATACGTGGAAATTTTAAGAAGCCCCAGTGTATTGATTAGTGATTATTTATATATTGGCGGCTTTGGCGCAACCATGTTCAATGTTTCAACCATTTTATTGATTAACATCATTATGATCAACCGTTTGAAAATGCATATGACAGGCCCGATATTTGCTGGGATATTAACCATTGCCGGATTTTCATTCTTCGGTAAAAATATCTTCAATACCATTCCAATCTATATCGGTATTTACCTTTATGCGAAAATGCAGGGACTGGAATTTAAAAGCTTTATGATTGTCGTACTTTTTTCTACCGGGATTTCTCCCATTGTATCGTTTTTAATTTTTGGCGGTCCGTGGTCCTTTTTTATCGGTGTGCCGCTAGGGATCGTTGTTGGGATTTTTACTGGTTTTATCTTACCGTCACTCACCGCGCACATGGCCCGCTTCCACAAGGGGTATAACTTGTATAACATTGGGTTTACGATGGGGATAATCTCCATGGTTTATTCCGCAATACTGACTGCGTTTGATATTGATTTTATGCTTGGTGGACCAACCAGTGAACAGTTTCATAATGAACTGTTTTTGTTAACAATTTTGCTTTCAACAGCATTTATTATCGCCGGATTTGTTTTTGATAGAAATGCGCTCAGTCAGTACCGTGGTTTGATGCAGTCAACCGGACGGTTGGTCAGTGACTTTGTCCGTGATTACGGCAGAGCGGTCACCATGCTCAATGTCGGTGTTATGGGTATTATCAGCCTGATTGTATTGATGATTTTGGGCATTGAAATCAATGGTCCTGTAATGGGCGGCATCCTTACTGTCATGGGCTTTGGCGCGTTTGGTAAGCATCCGCGCAATGCGCTTCCGGTCATGGCTGGTGCATTGCTTGCAGCATTTTTGACACCAGTGTATGCGCTCGATGATGTAGGGATTGCCATTGCAGTACTGTTTGTGACCGCGATCGCACCGATTGCAGGTCGTTATGGCGCCTTAATTGGTGTCCTTGCCGGGTTTCTGCACATTATCATTACACCGCTTAGTTATTTGTTTCAAGGCGGGTTCGACTTATATAACAATGGATTTGCCGCAGGGTTTGTTGCTGCGTTTATGATTCCCTTTTTAGAAGCAATTAAAAAAGACGATGTCAAGGAGGCACAGTCATGAGTAAACAAGAGATTAAAATCATTACCAAGATCGTCCGTGAACTGACACTGTTTTTTATGTTATACGGTCACCATCAAATTGGGATTGAAACCAATTATGAAAGTGATAAAGTCACCTTTACGGTGCGCCTTAATACAATTGATGCAGACGTGCTTAAAGAAGTTAAACAAAAAATCAGCCGTGAAAGAGAACTGGAAATTGAAACGTACGGATGGGAACTTGTTGGCGACATCGATTCCAAGAGCGGCTTGGAAATCCTTGGTCATTTAATTGATGATTTAGAAACATACGAAGACCGTGAGCACGTTGTTTTGACATTCATCCGTAAAAATCGCTATAAATCGAAAAAAGGTCCCCGTCTTTAATGTGGGACCTTTTCAGTACGTTGGGTTGTTTGAATCTAGTAACGCTTTTGCTTTTTCTGTTGTTTTAAAATGAATCTTGGCATATTTTTGTAAGGTGCTCATGCCGCCCGCCTTAATGAGCTTGGATGCCTGGGCATCCACATGTTTGTTGGCGCCTTTTAAGAGTTTCATGCCGGCTTTTGCGCTCAGTTTGTTTAAGTTAACCAAAAACGCATAGCGTGCAATGATGCTTGCAGCCGCGACCGAAGCATAATGGGTTTCAGCCTTGGTCATGAATATGTCGGGGCGAATTGGATTTTTAAATTGATTTAAATAATTCATGTAGGTTTTTTCTTCACAGAACTGATCAACAATCACAGGCACGGATGTACTCAGTTTGGCAGATATTTTCTTATGGGTTTGGGCGTGAAGGTACGCTTTTAATGTGTTGCCGTTGTACCCTTTGTCGATAAGGGTGTTATATTTTTCGTTATCGAGAACAAGCAGTGAGTAAGTAATTTGTTTGATCAGTTTGGGGCCAATGCGTTTAATTGCATCATCGCTTAAGGATTTAGAATCCTTGACACCAAGTACTTCAAGGGTATTTTTATCCTTTTTGGAAACATAAGCCGCACACACGGTTAAAGGGCCAAAATAATCGCCCACCCCCGATTCATCACTGCCAATGGATTCGGTGAAAAAATCAACCGACGCTTCAGACGTGGATTTTTGAATGGGCAAATCAATGCCAAAAGACTCATGCCAAAAGAAGAAGGCCTCTTCAGCTGCCTTCCCTTGGAACATGACTTTGCCAGTATGGTAGATGGTTATGGTTAAGTTATCGTCCTTGATGATCGCATGGATATGGTCTCTGTCGGAAATTTTAACAAGCGGACGATAAAAATCCAACATGGTTTTGATTTGGCTTTGCGAAGGGCTCATCACAAAATTCATCTTTTTCACGTCCTTTTCTTTATTTTAACACGAAATCTGATAAAATAGTAGCCGCTAAGGAGTGATTTCATGGCATTTGACCTAAGTATACTTGAGTATGACAAAATATTGAATCAATTACGCCGTTACGCAGAAAGTGACGTCGGGAAGGCTGCCGCAGAAAAAGTGCGGCCATTTGAAGAAAAAGAGACGCTCAACACTGTCTTAGGCGAAGTACGTGAAGCATCCATGATGGTTGCCGCCGATCTCAGTCCTTCATTTGGCGGTGTACACACCATTGATTATATCTTGAAACGCGCGTCCATTGGTGCGATTGTGGATTCAAAAGAGTTTTTAAAAATTCATGCGCAACTTGATGCCATCCCACGCATCAAGCGGCACTTATCAAAAGCGGAAGATGCGCTTGAAACCGCACTTTCCATTACTCATTATACGGAAGCGCTCGATTCTATTAAACCCTTAAAAAAAGAAATTGAGAGCATCATCGATACACGTGGCAACATCCGTGATGATGCCTCACGAAAATTACGCGACATCCGCAGCAACCTTGCCGCAACAAAACGTAAAATTCAAGAAACGCTTGAAGGCCTCACGAATTCACAGAGTGATCGTTTAACTGAAAAACTCTATACGGTTCGCTATGACCGCTACGTCCTGCCTGTCAAACTGAGCGATAAAAACAACGTAAAGGGAACCGTCGTCGATTACTCATCAAGCGGTGAGACGGTCTTCATCGAGCCTTCATCGATACGCACGCTATCAGCCAAAAAGACCACCCTTCAAACCGATGAGGAAAAAGAAGTGGAGCGTATACTTTATGCCCTCGGGCAACAGCTTGCCGCCTATAAAGACACCCTAGAAGAAAACACAAGCCTGTTA
>PUMO01000095.1 GCA_003551405.1 Mollicutes bacterium
CTGCAGGTCATAGACAGCTGTCGATGGGGCGGCCCCACCTTTGTGGGGGCACCACATAGAGAGCGCAGCTGCCTGTTTGCACGGTCGGCCGCATTCCCAGCCAAACCCCGAGGCCCAGCGATTGCTTCATCAAAGAAAAGAAAATATGTATCATAATACCTCCGAGCTCATGAGCTTTGATCAAAGAACACGAAAACTACCGCTAACAAACTAACGCTAGCAGCAACCGTTATCATAGCTGATAGACTGCAGTGCAACCAGTGCCCCTACAAGCACAAAACTCAGACCCATCGGCGTTCAGCAACAGAGATGAAAGGCAGCAGAACATGAGTCCAGGGACCTCCCTCTCACAAACTGAATTACCCCAACAACCAGACTCTGAGATTGTTTTCTGCTGCTGCTGGCGACTTACCTCTGGAAAGAGAAGGAGCAAGCACGAGCAGCATCCAACCAAAAGCAGCGCGCCCTAGCACGAGCTCATCGTAATCAGGGCTTCCACTGTCGACCTTGACAGCGGCTTCAACTTGTCAGGCGGGGTCAAGCTTGTCCCCGTGGCCGACTCGATAATACCTGGGCATGCAATGAGGTTGGTTGCTGTATATCAGCTTCCAGGCCCTTGGTCTGCTCCATGGAAGCAGACGCACACCCAGTGCAGTACAGACTGCCACAGCCAACACCTCCCTTATTATTTTGCCCGCCCATCGCCCCACCTCCACTGTTAGTTCCCATTGTACTGCAAAATGACCAGCAATACCTTGCTGCTTGCTCGAGGTTGCAAGGCGGCTACCTTTGCTTCGCCTTGCCTTGCTTCCAATAACCTTGCCTCCCCTCGCCTAGCCAGCCTGAGGCCGCTGCTCAGCCATGCACCCAACCCACCTAGTAGCACCTCGCCCTGCATGCTCGCCCGCTGCGAGAGCGTCATGAAGTCCACGCTCTCCTCCTGCAGCGTACAAAGGATGGGTGGATGGTACAAGCAACAGAATTGGGAGAAAGCTGCAACTCCTCAGTCATGCAGTGAGCACTGGCCGCGCTTTGATGGTTGAGGAGACAACAGCACACACTCCATGTGCTAGGCCTGCTGCAGCATAACACCACTATTGCTTGCTGCCCCCAGCAGCAGCAACCCTGTACCCTTCCCTTGAGGTCACACCACACAAACACACACACACGCACACGCACACGCACACGCACAAGCACACACACACACGCACACCACACACACAAAACAGGGATTTCCTGTGCACCCTTTTCCCACAGCACCTTCCCAACAGGCAGTAGCAGTGGGTGGGGGCAAGGCTGCAGTAGCAGCAGCAAGATGAAGGTGGGTGGATTAACCCTACACCACACCTTCCCAATCAGCCAGCACATGGGGCGCAGGAAGAGCTCGTTGCCCCCTGGCTGGAACAACGCCTCGAGGATGTCCACGCACTCCGGGCTGATGGCCACGAGCGCCAGCATCTGCAGTCGTAACATTTGCGTAAGCGGGCACAGAGCAGCATTTGCAAGAGCGGCATAAGCGGCATTGGCATGAACAACATCAGTAGCAGCACAGATTGCAATTTGTGCATGCCGCACAGAGAGGAATGTGCACGGACAGCATAGAGCAAAAGCTGCACAAGTGCGTATGTATAAGCTGCACAATGTGAGCGGTGCAAAGTATAAGGGAGGCGGAGCAGGCACCTCCAGGGCATGCTGCCACACGCGCCACCAGCTGCGGCAGAGTAGGCCGTGAGACGGGGGCATGGTGAGAGGGCTCCCAGGGCAGCATCACTGCCCATGCACCCAGAGCTGCTTCCATTAACCACGCAACTGAGGTGTGGCGTGACTCAAGGGCGGTGCTGCTCACCACCCGCGTCATCTTTTCTTCACCTCCTCTCTGCTTTCCCTTGCCCGCGCACGCACCTGGCTGAGGAGCTCGTTGATCAGGATGTACTGCCCCATGTTCAAGTCGTTCACCAGATCGTGCGCGCTCTTGTCCAGGAGCTGCGCGTGTTGGATTGGGGAGAGTCTGGTATATGAGAGGATGCCAGCGCCCAAAATCATTCTTTAGCCCAAAACGTAATGACGATAATGTTTGCTTGCGCAACCCTCTATCCCTGTAGCTTTTTGACTGGGAAGGGCGGGATAGTTAGACGTAGTGTCACTCAAGGCAATCACAGTGGGGGCCACTCACCCCGGTGGGTGGCGCACACTACACAGGCGAGGTCCACCTCACCTCTGCCACCACCACAGTGCGGCGCATGCACGCCTGCAGGTCGTGAAGCCACTGCTCAGCCTCATTTTGGGGTGCGATCTCCTGCAGAGGTGGAGGGGGCAGTGGCTTCAGCCAAGCTAGAATTCGAGCCACATTCCTAAAACGTGTAGTAAAAGAGCACCTGCTACATTTGCAGCCAGCTGCTTGGCCGGGAGAAGTGGGAAGAACACAACAAGTGATCTGCGCAAATGAGCACACATGCATCACGTCCTGTATTGAGCTACACACCCCACTCAACAGATTGATGTCACAGCCTGCGCCCTCCCATCCCACCTCCTGCTTGACCCACCTTCTTGACCGAAGCCCTCAAGCTACGCTGTAGGGTGCTGCCCATGTCTTTGAGGAGGGCAGACACGGACACCTCAGAGGGGGCTGACTTCTGGCTGGGCTGCTCCGCTCCTGCAGGGGCCCCCTCAGGGCTGTGGGCCAGGTTGCCTATAGGTGTGGGTGGCAGAAGGGTTTGATCTGGGTGGCTCAAGCTTCTTCAGCTGCTGCACCATGTAGCAAGGGCTGTGCCCTAGCAACGGGCCCCTCAGGGAGGTGTGCCAGGTTGCCTGCAGGCATGGGTGGCAGGGCCATGTGGGTCCAGTGCTCTGTCAGCTGCGCGCCCATGCAGGGTGGGCAGCTGCCTGAAGAGCCCTGGCCATCAATCAAGTTGTGAAGAGGCTCAGCAGAAACAAAGCAGAGGCGGTGCTGTCCTCCTACTCCCCTGTGGGAGACTGTGGGAGCTGCAGGTGCTTGTCCATCCTTCATCCAGGGCCTATACCTCCCCTCCTGCAAGCACAGGGCTAATCGATGCCTTTACCACCTCCTGCTGCCCCTACCTGGAGACAAGATGAGGGCTGACTTCAGCTGTCCCAGCTCCTGCTCCTGATGCTGCCCTTTGCATGACTGCTGCTGCTGCTGCTGCCGCTGCTGATCCAGCTGGTGCTGGTGCTGGTGCTGCTGCTCATTCAGCTGGTGCTGAAATAGGGAGCACTCCCTATTATTCTTCCCTGCCTGCTCTGCGCGTAGCGCGTGCTCCGCCTCCACGAGAAGCTGCTCAGCCCTGCGCAGCAATTGTGCTGCAGTGCGCCGCCTTGGCAACCGCTGCTGCTGCTGCTGCTGCTGCTGTTGAGCAGGGGGTTGGGAGGCGGAAGGAGGGAGGTAGGAGGAATAGGTGGAGGGCAGGAGGGAGCAAGCGGAGGTCGGGTGGTAGCCTTTAACGCGTCCTCCCTCCCTCCCTCCTTC
>PUMO01000102.1 GCA_003551405.1 Mollicutes bacterium
CTCAAGGACTTTGAAAGCCAAAAAGAAAACCCTGACGTTCAGCAAACCTTGTCACGCATCAAGTATGATAAAAAGGCGGCCCTTGCGGCGCGCATCAAAGCTGAACAGGGCATTGAACTTGATCCTGAAAGCATCTTTGATGTTCAAATCAAACGGATGCACGAATATAAACGCCAGCTCATGAACGCGCTTCATATCATGATGGTCTATAACCGTCTTAAAACCGACGTTGCCTTTCGTGAAAACTATGAACCCCATAGCTTCATCTTTGGGGCCAAAGCGGCCAGTGGGTATCACTTTGCGAAAAAGGTCATCAAACTCCTAAACACGATTGCGGACAAAGTTAACAATGACCCTGATACTAAAGATTATCTTAAAGTCGTGTTTGTAGAAAACTACAACGTTACCTACGCCGAACAAATCATTCCGGCAACCGACGTCAGTGAACAAATCTCAACCGCAACCAAGGAAGCCTCAGGGACTGGAAACATGAAATTCATGATGAACGGCGCGATCACCATTGGCACCCTTGATGGGGCCAACGTGGAAATTGCGGACCTTGTGGGTGAGGAAAACATTGTCATCTTCGGCATGAACGCCGAAGAAGTCAATGAACAAAAACGCCTTGGCACTTATGATCCTAAAACCATCTATGACGCGGACGGTGAAATCCAGACCGTCGTCGATCAGCTCACCAACGGATTTTTCAGTAATGTGGATAAGCACGAGTTCCAGGAAATTAAAGATAAAATGCTCTATGAAGACCAATACTTTGTCCTTAAGGACTTGCGCGCCTATTCCGATGCGCATAATAAAATCAACGCCCTTTATAAAGACAAAGCCACGTGGTACAAGATGGCTGTTGTCAATATTGCAAAAAGCGGTTATTTCTCCTCTGACCGCACCATTGGTCAGTATGCCAAAGAGATTTGGAAATTATCCCCGCATAAATAAGCGACGTATGTTACGCTTAAACTAAAGATGCACAAGGTAAGGAGGACGACATGAAAAAATTTGACAATGATTTTTACGTAACCGGCGCAAAAGTGGGCAAGCAAGCCCCGCGCTTTGAAATGGAAGCCTTAAAGAAGGATGGCGATGGTCCTGAACGCATCACCACCGTCACCCTTGATTCCCTGCTTGATGAAGATAAGTGGGTCGTGCTTTACTTTTATCCGCTTGATTTTACCTTTGTTTGCCCTACAGAAATTCAAAGGTTTAATGAACTGGCGGCACAGTTTGAAAAGAAGGGCGCCACCTTGATCGGGGTCTCAACAGACAGTGTCTATAGTCACCTTGCCTGGCAAGAGACCGGTGCACTCGGCAGACTCAATCACTGGCACGCTTCAGACAATAACCATGCAGTCAGCGAAGCCTACGGCGTGCTTGATGAAGACAAGGGTATTGCCTGGCGCGCGTCATTCATTATTGCGCCAAGCGGTATCTTAAAACACATCAGTGTCCACCACGGCGAGGCAGGACGCAATGTGGATGAGATCCTCCGCAGTTTAGAAGTTTTTCAAAAAGAGAGTGACGGCCACATTGTGCCGTGCAATTGGAAGCCCGGCGAAGGCTTCATTGACCCCAGTAAAGACAAATAAACCAATCAAACGCTTGTTGCAGTGCTCTGCAGCAAGCGTTTTTAATTGCGTGATGCCTATTTATAAAAATCCGTAAGCTGTTGAAATCAATCCGGTTGTAGGCTATAATACAACTGTTGTCAAACACTATGCTTTAAAGCGGACAGGATGGTGATTTTGTGTGAATGAACGTTACATGAAATGGCTGAACGAACCACGGATTGACAAGGACACCTACGATGCACTCAAAGCCATGGATGACGCCGCCATAGAGGATGCGTTTTATAAACATCTTTCGTTTGGAACTGGCGGGATGCGTGGGATTGTTGGCCCAGGGACCAACCGGATGAACATTTATACTGTGCGACGGGCCATTTATGCGTACGCACAATATTTACTTAAAACGAGTCATAACGCCGCAAGCCGCGGCGTTGTGGTGGCGCATGACAACCGGCACATGTCGGATGATTTTGCGCGCGAGGCGGTGGGCGTGCTCAGTGCCTTTGGCATTAAGAGCTATCTCTTTGATGCGCTACGGCCCACCCCTGAACTATCATTCGCAGTCAGGCATCACGGCGCCGCCGGCGGCATTATGGTGACGGCCTCACATAACCCGCCCGAATATAACGGGGTCAAGATGTATGATGCGCAAGGGTGTCAGCTGACACCGGAGCGTGCGGACAGGGTCATTGAGTTTTTCAATGATGTGAGCGATATTTTCGCCATTGACACTGTTGACCTTGATAGCGCCAAAAAAAGCGGGCTTATTGACATGCTCGGTGAAGGGACGGACGCCGCCTACACTGAGGCTGTCAAAGGCGTTACTTCAAGCGGTGATTCAAATAAAACCATAAAGGCGGTATTCACCCCGCTTCACGGTGCCTCGCGCACACTCGGACCAAGAATCTTGCGTGAAGCCGGCTTTGATGTTGTGACTGTCGATAAACAGATGACACCAGACCCGGACTTTTCAACGGTGGCGTCACCGAACCCTGAAAGTAAGGCTGCGTTTCAAGCGGCCATTCAAACAGGTGAAGCGAACCAAGCTGATCTCTTGATTGCGACTGATCCTGATGGGGACCGTTTGGCAATCATGCCCTTGTCTAACGGGGAATATCACTTCCTAACAGGCAATCAAACGGGCGCCATCTTCATCGATTACCTCCTTAAAAAACGCAGCGAAAGTGGCACACTGCCCACGCGCGGCATTGTCTATAACACCATTGTGACCAGTGACTTTGGCGCCACCATCGCAACGTCATATGGCATGGATGTTGTCTCAACCTTGACGGGCTTTAAGTTCATCGGTGAACAAATGGCTAAAATCGAAAATACGGACACTGAATTCCTGTTTGGGTATGAAGAAAGTTACGGATACGTCATCAAAGACATTGTCCGTGATAAGGATTCGCTTCAAGCTGCCTTGCTTGCCTGTGAGATTGCGGACGTGCTCAAGCGTGAAGGCAAAACGGTTGTGGATTATTTGAATGACCTATATGAACGGCACGGCTTTTATGGTGATAGACTGATGAACATCGTCTTAAAAGGCCAGGCCGGCGAAACCATGATCAATAACATCATGACGCATTTTAGAAATGCCGAGTTTGCGTCCCTTGAAGGGAACGTGCGTATTGCCAAGGAAGATTATCTGCATAGCACGCGCGTCAGTAGCGAAGGCAGTGAAACGCTTGATTATCCACAAAGCAATGTTCTTAAGTTTACATTCGAGAACGATGTATGGTTTACGCTCCGCCCAAGCGGGACGGAACCGAAACTCAAGATTTACTTGAACGCAAAAACCAGCAGCAAACAAGCAACCGATGCGTTGCTTGATAAAATGGAAAAAATCCTCAGCGATGAAATTGAATTCGTACAAAATAAAAAGGGTGTGA
>PUMO01000156.1 GCA_003551405.1 Mollicutes bacterium
TCGGATATATGGCGGAAGGGGCATGGACCCAAGTTTGTCAAGCACCTCATATAAAATGCCATTGTAATCAAGTTTGAAATGACGGATCCCTTCAGGATGCACCTTTGTGCATTCCATGGTGATATCACCTTCACCGAAGATGATCGTATCACCCGGTTGAATTTTTTTCGCCTTTTTCACAAGCGTCTCCCATGTGTCATCCCCTAGATCACGGAGCATGAGCACTTCAATCGTCGCCCCTGTCTTAGCCTTTTTACCAACCAAGCGTGCGGGGATGACTTTTGTATCATTAAGCACCAGCACATCATCATCTCTCAAATACTCACCCAGCTGCTTAAACTGACTATCCTCAAACGTGCCCGTATCTTTGCTTAAAACAAGCATCCGTGAATCAAGACGGTTTTTAAGGGGACTTTGTGCAATGAGCTCTTCAGGCAGGTCAAAAGAAAAGTCTTCGGTTTTCACTCAAAAAGCCCTCCTTGAAACGGTTTCTTAAGATGTTTATAGGCGTGTTCAGTGGCCATGCGGCCCCGCGGGGTACGCTTCACGAACCCTAGTTTCAATAAAAACGGCTCATACACATCCTCAATAGTGGTCACTTCTTCGCTGATCGAAGACGCAAGCGATTCTACGCCGACCGGTCCACCCCCAAATTTTTCAATTAAGCCGTTTAAATAATCATAATCTTTTTGGTCCAGGCCAAGTTCATCAATTTGAAGCTTATCGAGTGCTTTTTTGGTGATGGGCAGATCAATAACACCTTCATTGAGCACATCCGCAAAATCACGGACGCGTCTGAATAAACGGTTAACTATCCGGGGTGTGCCGCGTGAACGTTTGGCAAGCTCCGCTTTGCTTTTATCATCCATATCAGCGCCATAAATCGCTGCGGTGCGTGAACAAATGGTTTTAAGGGCGTCGGCATCGTAATATTCAAGTTTGTGCACAACGCCGAAGCGGTCGCGCAAAGGACCGGTTAAGTCACCGTAGCGCGTGGTTGCGCCTATTAAAGTAAACGGCGGCAAGTCCACGCGAATGCTTTTTTGTGTTTCTTCTTTTCCGACAATCAGATCAATCGCAAAATCTTCCATCGCAGGATAAAGGACTTCCTCAACCACACGCGGCAGGCGGTGGATCTCATCGATAAATAATATATCCCCCGCCTCAAGGGACGTCAAAAGCACCGCCAAGTCACCACTTTTTTCAATGGAAGGGCCACTGCTTATTTTGATATTCGCGCCGACTTCATTGGCCACAATATTGGCAAGGGTCGTTTTCCCCAGACCGGGCGGGCCGTATAAAAGAACATGGTCAAGCGCTTCATGTCGCTGCTTTGCGGCTTTTATAAAAATGGACATCATTTCTTTGACATGGTCCTGACCTATATATTCTTTTAACGTCTTGGGACGCAGTTCTATGGGTTCAACTTCATCGTTTAAAGAATCACCGGATAATACATCATCACGCATCGAATCACCTCATTCATTTTTCGCGTGTAACATTGGTATTTTACAACACTTATTGTGTTCACACAAGCTATAGTGCGTTGTAAACACGGGCGTACTGTGATAAAATGTGATATAAGTTCAACCGTTTACACAAGGCTTTTTAAGGAGGCTTGACATGGTCAATTTCAAAAAAACCAATGCGACAAAAAATCGATACAGCATAGAAAAAGACTTTCAAAACCAAATTGAACCGCTTGAACACGATATTCAATCACTTAAAAAGCGTTATGAAGCCATCCTGAATGATGCACAAAAAACATTTGAAGCCAATGAAAAAGACTATAACCAGTCCATTCGCGACCTAAAAAAAGCGCATACTAAAGCAATCAGAAAACATGAAAAAGATGCGGATAATGCCTTAAAAGCAAGTGAAGCGACACTTAAAAATCTTAAACGAAAACATCAAGAAGAACTTGAAACACTCAACCGCGATCATTCAAAACGCCAGCAAGCGATTTACCGTCGCATCAAATCGATTGAAAGTGAAAAAGAAAAAACCCTTTCCACCATAAAAGAAAAACATGAAGCGACCACTAAGGCCTATCAGGAAAAAGTCACCATGTATGAAGAAAATCTGAATGTCAACAAACAAGACCACGGCAATAAACTTGACCGTGCCATTCAAACGCTTAAAAAGGCCTATCAAGATGAAAACAAGCGTGCAAAAAAAATAAAAAAAGCTGTCGATGAAGAAATGAAAAATCTTGAAGACGCCATATCAACCCTAAATGCGCGCATTCAAGCTGACATTGCGTCACGTAAGAAAAGCGTCGATCAACATATTAACACCATTCGTAAGACATTAAACCAAAATGCCAAAGCAGTCGACAAAATCTTTTCTGACATGCTTCAGGAATTTCATCCTGTTAACCAAGCGTTAAATGAAAGTTTTGATACATTCAATACCTATATTGCCAAACACCATGAAGCATTCAAGCAAGATGTTGCGTTTGACATCAAAGTGGAAATGCACCGTTTGAATGAACGCCTTGAAAACGAAGGCGACCTCGATAAAAGCACACGCAAAGACATTGAAGCACAATTAAAACTCAATCAACTGCGTAAAACGGCATTATTTAATCATGCCGACGCAAAAGAATCACTCCTGAATGATGTTTCACAAACACTTCAGTCTGTCACTAATACACTCATGGACAGCCTGAAATCGTCCATTGCATCGCATGAAACCTTGAGAGATACGCTAATAAGCCAATATAAGAAAAAACTGGAAATCTATCAAAAAGCGACCCACGATACCAACGAACACTTACAAGATTTTATTGATACGTTCAATACTGAAAACACCATGAAGCCATTCAAAGACTTTTTTAACAACGTGTTTGAAGCGCTTCATGATTTTGAGCGTCAACGTCTCAGCGTACTCAATGATACGTTTGAAACATTAAAGCCATATTATGAAGAAATGGACGACATCCGCTTCTTTTTAGACACCAAGGAAGCCAGAAAAGAAATTGCCATCAATCAAGAGCGCATTGCTACCGAACAAAATGATGCCTCAGTGCGCAGCGACATGGAGCTTACCAAACGGAACCATGATTTAACCATCAATGCCCTTGAACACGACCATACCATCCAAGAAAAAAAGGCACTGCAAACCATCGAAACTGAAAAACACTCGCAGGCCATTAACGATATCAAAGCCCGTAACCATGCTGAAAAAGAGAAGTTAAAAATTGAACATGACAAACAGATGCTTGATTATGAACATGCCTTAAAACAACAACATGCCCAAACCGATAAAGCACAACTGCTCAGACGCAAAGACGTAGACTTATCCATCAATGAAAAACACAAGGCCATCAAAGCACTTGAACATAAAAAGCATTATGCGTTAAAACATGAGGAAATAGCCAATCAATATCAAACCTCTATGACACGTCAACAAATTAAAATCAAGGAAACCGAAGCGCAACTTGACCGTTTAACATCCACAATCGAACAAA
>PUMO01000106.1 GCA_003551405.1 Mollicutes bacterium
ACATCGGTAATCTTTTTGGATAAATACACTTTGACAATCATTCCTGCAATCAGGAATAAAAGCATCTTGAATAAGCCGTGATTGACAACATGCAAGATTCCACCAGCACTAATCGACGCATCAGGACTCGAAAGTGCCATCATGATTAGGCCTATCTGTGAAACGGTGGAGTAAGCAAGCATTTGTTTAATGTCATATTGTGAGATTGCGAACACAATCCCGATGATTCCGGTTAATGCGCCAATCACAAAAAAGAAGGTGTGATAAGGAAACTCAGCGGCCGCATACATTTCATTAATGCGCAAAAATAAATAGATGCCGGCTTTAACAATGAGACCACTCAAAAGCGCACTGACCGCACTTTTAGCCGCACCGTGCGCTTTGGGGAGCCATGTACACACTGGAAATAAAGCCGCTTTCACACTGATGCCGGCCATCATGAGGACATACGCCATATGCACAATGGTATTATCCGCATGAAGCGCCATATTGTCTGAAACATAGTTAATGTTAATGGTACCAAAGGTGAAGTATATAAAGATGATGCCAATAAGGAACAATAATACACCACTTGTGTTTAACAACAAATAATAAAGCGCTGCACGAAACGCGTAACCCGCTTTGTTAAACGCAATGACAATGGTAACAAGGATGGTGGTCAGTTCGATGAACACAAACATATTGAATAAGTCATTGGTCTGCAATAACGCTAAAAAGACCCCTTGCATGAACATGAGAAAAAACAAAAAGTCATAGCTTACGGATTTGCTGAAGGAATAAATGAGGATCATCCACCACACGAAGATGGACAAACTCACAAAAACCATCGACAGCTCATCGTTCATAAGCGAAATACCAATGCGGCTGTCCCATGCGCCAAGCACAACGAAGGTATCTTCAAACGCCCCAAAATAATGTGAATAATAAATGATTGCCAGCACACTAATAATGGTTTGGGCCACAAAGACGAGTGCATTGGTTTTTTGACTTTTCATCAAATATACAATTAAGGAAAAAATAATCGGTGTAAAAATCATGCCAATCGGTAAAAATTCCATATTAATCCTCCGAATATTAGTTACATGTCATATATTACAACAAAAACGCCATTTAATAAATAATCATACGAAATAAAAAAGTCTCAGAGAGACTTTTTTTCAAGCTTTTTAGGCATATCATGATAATAGCCCTGTTGTCTATAGCATCCTATGGACTTTAAGGCTTCTACTTGTATTTTCGATTCAACCCCTTCAATAACCAGCATTTTATTGTTGCTCCTTGTAATTGCTTTAACCATTTTGATAATTTCTTTTGTTTCATCTTCCTGAATGGTTTCTGTAAACATTCTGTCAATTTTAATCATGTCATAAGGCACATTGCGAAGGACGGCGAGTGATGAATAATCTTTCCCAAAATCATCAATGGCTATGAGAAACCCTTCTGCTTTCAAACGTTCAATATTTTTAACGTAATCCGTTGATATATTGACGAATGTCCTTTCACTGATTTCTATCATTATTCTTTCGGGCGCAATGCCATAATGCTTACTCCACTGTAACAAGTTGTTTGACAAAGTATGATCTATCATACTTTGTGGCGTAAGATTAAGCGCTAAATAAGCATCCACATTGTGTGACGCATAGATTTCCATTGCTTTTTCAAGCAAATAGTTCTCAAGATTTGAAAGCAAGTTGGCCTGATCGGCGATATTGATAAATGTCTCGGGATTTATCGGGCCCAACTCTTCATCATGCCACCTAGCCAGTGCTTCCACATATTCTACTGTATGTGTTTTTAGGTTTATAATTGATTGAAAATCAATGTCAATATCGTGGTTTTCAATGGCGTGGCGTAACTTTGAAGCGATCAAAAGATTATTTTTAAGTTGTGTATTCATGAATTCTGTATACACCTTTAAATGATGAAACGGATCATTGGTACTTTCGCGTGACGCTATTGAGGCGTTCGCAATCACCTGATCAATGTTTTCACCATTCGCGACATAATCCGCAACACCAATATTGAGCGAAAAGGTTGTAGAAAGGGTCACACCTTCGTAGGTATATGTATCAAAATCTCGCAGGATATTTTTTAGCGCACCTATATTGGATGCATCGCCGCACAAAACCGCAAATTTACTGCCTGAATAACGCGCAATCTCGCACCCTTTTGGCATCTTATTTTTTAACGTTTGCGCAAAATCGATAAGGACATCATCACCAATCGTATGCCCATAATAATCATTAACCTGTGTAAAACGGTAGATATCAATGACTACCGCAGTCAACTGTGTTTTCTTATAGGCATGCAGACGTTCAAATAAACCGCGCTCATTTAAAAGTCCCGTCAAAGCATCATGATTCTTTTCGTGATGCAACGCTTCATTAATCAATAAATAATCAGTCATTTCCCGCCCAATCGAAATGATTTTAATCATTTCCTGAGTGGTTTCATCATAGAGCGCTTCGTGACGCCAACGAATATATTTCTTTTGGCCCTCTGCATGAATGGTTGCTTCAGACATGGCGCAACCATGCGCATTCACTTCTTTTAACCATGTATCACTTCTACGGTTCACACTTTCATTCACAGCCAGTGCGTGTTGACCGACAATGGATTCATAGGGTTTATCATACACCTCAAGCACACGCTCACTGACGTCCTTGATGATCCCCTCAGGGGACATAATCACAATCAGTTCATCCGCATTTTTCAAAACTACCGATGTGATTTGTTTTGGAAGTTGTTCCCTTTGATTTCCCTGGGTATCTTCTTTTTGAAAATGAGGTAAAACCGGAAACATCATCATGACATGTAATATTTCATACTCTTGAAAAATGGTGGCCATCACCAAACTCATTATCAATAAAATAGCATGGATCTCAGTTTTTCTTAGTAAATTTAACATTGAGTGCCTCCTCACTGAGCGACAATAATCCAGTACATCATCTATTTTAAATAATTCAAGACACGGTGAACAGCGCACATGTGTCGCACCTTAAAAAAAAGCCTCACTTTTTTACAAAATGAGGCTTTCACCGGTTATATTTATTTAAATAATGAAGCACAAATCCATTAAAGTTAATGCCAAAGTCTTTTTCAACCAGTTGCGTAAAATGTGTAATGTTATCATCATTTTTTTCTATTTGAAGTACATTATATAAATTAAAGAGTGCTTCCTCATAAGAATCATATTGTTCAAGCTCAAAATGTGATATGGCCTTAAAATAATAAAAGTATTCAAACAAATGATAATTCTTATTCTGCATGCCATTTTCAAGCCCTTTGTTCGCAAAATATATGACATTATTATGCTGTTCCAATATCCCATTGCCTTGGGCGACACGCATAAGGATGAGTGATTTAACCATTTCATTTCCACCGGAAAATATATTTGACTCTGATTCAAACAATTGTCCGAGCCGATTTAAAAGGACTTCAAACTTCGGGACATCATAAA
>PUMO01000125.1 GCA_003551405.1 Mollicutes bacterium
TTCGTTGCGCTTGCAATGACCGCATTCAAGCCGATACAGTCACCGCCACCGGTGATAATTCCAATCTTATTAATAGGTTTCATACATTCGCCTCCATGTGAGAATACTTCTTTACTATTATACGTGCTTTGGGTGAAACAGACAACATTTATACATTGATGTAAACGCTTTTACTTTGGGTTATACCTTTTGTTTGTATACGTATGATATAATGTCAGTAAAATCATATGGAAATACTAAAACGTTTGCTATAATGATAAAGAGGTGAATAATATGATTACGATGAAAGACATTATACGCGAAGGCCACGAAACGCTTGAAACCGTCGCTGAAGCGGTGCCATTGCCGCTTAGTGACGCGCACAAACATACATTGCTTGAAATGCGTCAGTTCATTATCAATTCCCAAGATCCAACCACACGCGAACAATACGAACTTAGAGAAGGGGTTGGTTTGGCAGCACCACAAATCAATCGCTCACTGCGTATGCTGGCGATACACACCTTGGATGAAAAGTATGAAACGCTCCACGATTATATGATGATCAACCCTAAAATAATCTCTCATTCACAACAAGGTACTTACATGCCAGGTGGAGAAGGATGTTTAAGTGTTGATCGTGACGTGGAAGGACTGGTCAGACGTCATAAAAAAGTAACAGTCAAAACCCATCTACTCGACCCCGATACACATGACGTCTACGAAACGACGCTGCGCCTTAGAAATTTCCCCGCCATCGTGTTTCAACATGAACTCGATCACATTGACGGCATTTTATTCGTTTCCAAAGTTGAATCCTCGCTCCCTGAGATTTCACCCATTGAATTTAAACAGCCAAAGAGCGATGATACCGATGATACAAACAGTGAACCAACCAATAATACTGAAGAATGATAAGGAGGTAATCATAATATGAAACTGTTTATTGACACAGCCAATGTGGAGCATATCCGCGACATTGCAAGCTTAGGCATTTTGGATGGTGTCACGACCAATCCAACACTCATCGCCAAAGAAGGGCGCGATTTTAAAACGGTGCTCAATGAAATTACATCACTTGTGGATGGACCCATTAGCGGAGAAGTCATCAGCGATGATGCACAGGGGATGATTAAAGAAGGGCGCGACATTGCAAAAATGCACCCTAACATGGTCGTCAAAATCCCCATGACCAAAGAAGGGCTTAAAGCAGTAAGCACATTAGCCAATGAAAACATCAAAACCAACGTCACCCTGGTCTTTTCAGCCAATCAAGCATTATTTGCGGCACGCGCTGGCGCTACTTATGTCTCCCCTTTTGTAGGCAGACTGGAAGATACGCTTCATGATGGCATTGAAGTCATTCGTGACATACGTGACATTTTAGATTTATATGAACTGGATACACAAATTATCAGCGCATCCATCCGCACACCACAACAACTATTTAGAAGTGCTCAAGCGGGCGCACACATTGCGACCGTTCCGTATGCAGTATTTGAAAAAGCATTCAAGCATCCACTCACTGACAAGGGCATTGATGCATTTAAAGCGGACTGGGAAGAAGCATTTGGAAAATCCAAATAAGGAGGTGTTAACATGGGACTCAACCGCTACGAAGCAAAACTGATCGGTGGACGCAACGTTAATCTGGGAAAATACGAAGGCAATGTTATCTTGATTGTTAACACCGCCTCAAAATGCGGCCTTGCTGATCAACTTAAAGAACTTGAAGCACTATATAAAGATTACAAGAGTGAAGGATTCATTGTGCTGGGTTTTCCCAGTGATCAATTTCGCAATCAGGAACTTGATAACAATGAAGACATCAAACAAACCTGCAGCATCAACTATGGGGTCTCGTTTCCAATGTTTGAAAAAACAGATGTCAACGGCCCGAAGGCGCATCCACTATTCAAATGGCTGAAAGGTCAAAAATCCGGACTTTTTGGTTCTAAGATCAAATGGAACTTCACCAAATTCCTCATTGACCGTGACGGCAATGTCATCAAACGTTTTGGCCCAATGAAAAAACCGGAAAAACTCCGGGTTCCCATCGCAAAAGCTTTAGGATAAACAATACGCATTCCCAATAATATAAAGGGAATGCGTATTTTTAATTTATACGTTTCATATTATATTTCACATACCACGCAGCCACTTGTACTTGTACAATGTAGGCCACCGCAATCACCAAAGCCACTTCTGGTCCAATGTCATCAAACACCGTCAACGCAATCGCGAGCGCCAAAGATAGTGAGCGAATCACCGTACCGTTAACAAGCGCAATACGGTCAGCATCGTTAAAAAACATGCGCCCGATATAATGAATCCCACCAAGCATCATCGCATACCCTAAAGCGACCGGAAAAAATATTTGGGGGACCATGATTGGATTGTTAAATAACATCGCCGCGCGCAAGGTCATGACAAATGTGATCAAAACAACAACGAAAAGTGTAGAAAAAAGCGGAAACACCGGTTTAATATGGTTATTAAATGTCTCGACACCGTATTTTTTTTGTAAAACACGCTGTGTCAAAAAGCCAAGCATCATAGGCAAAAAGACAATAACGGTAATTTGTTGGAAAATATCACCAAATGGAATCGCCACAGATTCTCCAAGATATAAATTGATGAAAAACGGTGTCAAAAGACCCCCAAGCAACAACCCAATGACAATCATCCGAATGGCTTCTTTGACATTGCCACTACTCATCACTGTCCACGATACGGTCATCCCTGATGTAGGCAATAGCGCAATCAACAAGATTGCCAGACGAAAATAGATGAGATCTGGAAAAAATAAAACACCAAAGACATAAGCCATCAGCGGCAATACCGCGAAATTGATAATCTGTGTAGCACTTTGAAGTTTAATATTGCCTTTGGCAATCAAAGAACGAAAATCAAGCGTAACCATCATCGGATACACCATTGAAAAACTTATCACGCTTACGAGCGGTCTTAAGGGCGATGTATCAATAAAAAAACCAATCAATAAGCCTGTGGCCATTCCAAGTAAAATTGACAGTACGATATGACTTTTGATCCATCTTAATGTATTTAACATTGTATTACCTCCATTACTGAAGGTAATTTTATATAAATTTAGGCCGATAAACAATCAATATGCATGCGAACGGACAACAATCACTTGGCATTGCGTTCTAAATAATCTTCAATTGGTCTAAGCCGGTGGACAATGTCAGGGTGCGTCAAAAACAATGCCGCATATAATGGATGGGCATTACCATGCCCACTCAAACGGGTCAACTTTTCCAGTGCCGACTTAAGCTGACAGCCGTGCCCTTGCTTGACTGCAAACATATCGGCTTGATATTCCTGATGATGCATGAGTGCAAAACCAGCCCATTTCACCAGTTTAGAGAAAGTGATGTTCACTGAAAACACCAAAGTCGAAAACACTAAAGTTTCTGATGCATCAAAATAATTTAAAA
>PUMO01000194.1 GCA_003551405.1 Mollicutes bacterium
GAATGCGCTCAAGCTCAATGTCTTTGAACAAGTCAATTTGCCGGTCCTCAAGACCTTTGATGACTTTTTGGAAAAAGGCTATGCGCGCAAACAATACGGCCGCTTCACCATGGGGCCGCTTAAATTGCTTGCGGATGGGTCACTCGGTGCGCGCAGCGCCTATATGAAATCACCATATCATGACGCGGATACCAGGGGCATCGCACTCTTTGACCAACCGACCCTTGAGACGTTTATCCGCCGTGCCCACGCGCATGATATGGATTTTGCGATTCACGGGATTGGCGATGGAATCATTGAGCGCATTTTGGATGCCAAAGAAGCGGTGGACACCCCTGAACGTCGTGATTCAATCATCCATGCACAGCTTGCGGACCATGAACAAATTAAACGGATGCATGCACTTAATGTGGGGGCCCAAACACAACCAATCTTTTTAAACAGTGACATCCCGATCATATCTGAACGCTTAGGTCCCCGCCACAATGAAACCTATTTATTTAACAGTATGATAAAATCCGGCGTGATAACAACACTCTCAACCGATGCGCCCATAGAAGATACCAATCCGTTTGAAAACATGTATGTGGCCATTACACGACAATCCATCAAACACCCTTCATACCCGCCGTTTTTAAAAGAAGAAGGGATGGATTTTTACCGGGCACTTGAGGCGTATACCAAAACGCCTGCGTATTTCACCTATGAAGAAAAACAGCTTGGCCAAATAAAAAAAGGACACCGTGCTGATTTTTTGATTGTCCAAGGATTCGATGAAGAAAACGTCGAGAGCCTGCTTAATACCACGGTGCGCCAAACCTTCATTCGCGGTGAATGCGTGCATGAGGAGGATGCGTAATGGAAGAAGAAAATAAAGCGGGCGAGCGGTTACTCTTAAGCGCGCTTTCAGTCATTATGATCACCGCTGCGATTGTTTTGTCGCTTGGCGTCTTGTTTACAGGTGCCTTTGCGGCAAGTTATCACTTAATGTTTTATCATTATCGGTATGATGAGAATCCGCCGAGAAAATTCAAGCATTTTAAAGATTTGATTAAGGAAAAAATGCGTCTTCATGTGCCTTACACCTTTGTACTCGGCGTTAGTTTAGCCATTCTTTTGATGGGCTTTATGGCAAGTAGTGCAGTATGGCACTACGTGGTGGTCTATTTCTTCTTATTCGAAGTGACCTTGATCAGTGCGGTTGCGTTTTCTGTCATTGCGGCGATTGAGCTCCCAAACCTTGGTGAAGTCATTAAACACAGTGTCATCATTGCCCATGTCCAAAGTGCCGCTGCGCTTTTAAATGTGTTGCTTATTTTCTTGATTGGGCTCGTGTATCAATATGTGAGCCTTGGCGTATATATCGGACTCTTTCCAGTGATGGTGATCGCCTATATTTTTCTTACCGCCCCTGTGCTTTATAAAGCACTAAGTCCTTATATGGAACACTAAAAAAACGCGCAATCCGCGCGTTTTTTTATGCTTTAACGAGTGCATCAAGCTCTTTATCAAGAATGGGTAAGAACGTGTCGACAACGCGGGGAGAAAACTGTTTTCCGCGGTATTTGATTAGCTCTTCGCGAATGGTGGTTTTACTTAAGGCTTTGCGGTACGTACGATCAGTCGCCATGGTCGCTACCGCATCCGCAACACTAATGATTTGACCGCCCAGTGAAATGGCATCTTCCTTGATGCCCCTGGGATACCCCGAACCGTCCCACTGCTCATGGTGGTCACGGACCATTTGGGCCACGTCTTTAAGCAAATCACTTTTGTTGAGAATTTGCACGGAATAGTTTACATGTTTTTTAATGGTGTCATATTCTGATTCTGTGAGTTTGCCATCTTTGTTCAAAATGGCGTCATCAACGCCCAGTTTTCCAACATCATGCAAGAGTCCCGCCCAAAAAACGGTTTGAATAAAAGCTTTGTCATCGCTCAAATCCAGGGCGATGCGCTGTGAAATGCGGGCGACATCTTCACTGTGGCCTTTCGTGTAATGATCATACAAATCAAGGGTACGTACAAAACTGCGTATAATGTCTTGTCGGTATTGATCGTTTTGTTCGCTGATGAATTGTTTGGTGAACAGTGAATTCATCAGATTGACAAACTGATGTTTGCGTTCAATGTTGATCGACGGATTGTTTGAAAAATCCAGCCCCACCACAAGTTTTTCATCCGGACGCATGCGAAAGACCATTTTTATGCGCTTTTTTGCTTTAAGTGCTTGGCCACCAGGAAAAGTGGCACTGGGGTAGCGTGTTTTAAAGTCTTCTTCTAAGGAATCATGAATGATCAGGGATTGATTTTTCACTAGATTGGAATCATGTAACGCGTATAATAGCGGCACATTATTTGCATAATAATGCGTAGAGACAATGGGTGTTATGACTCCGTAGTAATCGCGGTAGGCAAAATAGTGTGCGGCGTTTGGAAAAATCAATTTGATGAGGTCAAACGTTTCCTTTTCATAAAAACTCTTATCTTTGTTTTCGTGAAGAATAACATTGGTTAAGCTAAGGAAACGTTTGATATATTCCAACGTGAGCTCCAGATGGTCACTGCTAGATTGAAGGTGTTTGTGCTGTTCGATTTGACGTTCGATGTAGCGTTTGAAAATCAACGTAACGACTGTTGAAGTAATCATAAATAAATAAAATGTGATGACTTCGCTTAATAATACGAGGGTGGACCACTGTGGATTATAATAGAGGGTAGCATAAAGTGTAAATAAAATGATAATGATACCAAGAATGCTAAATGAAGAAAAAAACAGGGCCCCTATCATGAAAAAAGCAATGGTAAAATAAAGGTGGCGAATAAACATGAATTCATGAAGTCCGCCTATGAGTGCTGTGACAAAAACGAAAACAGCAACAAGAAAAATGCTTTCATAGAAACGTTCACGCGCTATGTTTTTAAACCATATGGGGTCGCGTGAAAAATTAAATAAAAAGATGACAGGTACCAATACTAAGGTGGCCGTTAAGTGTCCCATGAATGTTGCGGCGAAACAAAGCAGCCCCGCTTGCGGACTAAATGGGTTTAGATAACAGTAAAAACTATGTAAAACACTTATTATGAGTGCCATGAACAGTGTGAGTAAGACGAGCACACCCAACGCTTTGTAATGGCGCTTGGAGATGTAGTGTTGAAGTTTGATTCTCACAATGATTTGTTGCGCGGTTTCAAGGGTGATAAACATGATTGCGGTCATAAACACGCTATATAATAACCACTGTGGACTTGAAAATTGATATAACAAAAGCGCAATCAATGTATTGGATAAAAGGGCACTGACTAACAGTATGGGATAAATACGGCGCCCATGCAAAAGAAGCGCCACAAATGCAATCGCAAAGGCACTGCCCAGTGCTTGATGGTCGGTATCGTCGATGCGCATGAAATAATCAAGCAAACCGGCGCCCATAATGCTTAAGAAAAACAAAAGCATGACTGTGTATGTCAATGGTTTTTTTTGCATAGCGTCCCTCACTTTCATGATTACACTTCAGTTAGATTATATCATACTTGCCATAACTTTAAAGTAGCGCATTCAAAGCGCTTGCAAGGCCCATTAAGACGTGCGATACTGTGTTTAGGAGTGATGCTATGGTTAACGTTCACCGTTTAGCCGCCTTTACCCGTGATGGGGATGGTGGCAATGAAGCTGGTTATTGTGAAAATATTGAATTAAATGATGATGAAAAACAGCGCATTGCGCGCGAAATCAATTATAGTGAAACGGCATTTGTGGGCCCTGATTTAACCATGCGCTATTTTACTCCCAAAGAAGAGGTTGATCTTTGTGGACATGCGACGATTGCGGCACTGTTTAAGGCTTATGCACATGGCATGATTGACTCAGGCGTCCACACGGTCAAAACAAGAGCAGGCCACGTGTCTGCGCGCATCACGCGTGACACTGCTTATTTAAGGGTACCCATTCAATCTATAACACCAGTTGAAGGGACGTTTAAAGACGCCATCGGTTTTGAACCCCTTGATGTGTACCTTGTTAGTGCAGGCGTAAGGGAAATATATTTGCGTGTTGGTGATTTAGCACACGTAACCCCTGATTTAGATGGTATTGAATCATTAAGCAATACGTGGAGTGTTGCGGGGATTTATGTGTATATGATTCAACCACCATTTGCAGTCCATGCACGCAATTTCTTACCAGCCATTGGTATTGATGAAGAGAGTGCCACTGGGACAGCGGCTGCAGGCGTGAGTGCCATGCTCCGCCACAGAGGCTTAGCGCCAAAGGCGCCCTTTTCTATTTTTCAGGGTGACGCACTTTTTAAACCCTCACGCATACACATTAGCGCACATGATGATGCATGGAGCGTTGAAGTCGGTGGGTCGGTGCGTGTGATTGACACACAAACGGTTACGTTATAAAACTGTTTGTTCACTAAATTTAAGGGAAACCACTTAAATTTAGCTTGAAAAATGATAAAATAGGGCAAAAGGGGGATTATTGCATGGAAAATCAAAACGAACAGGTACTCGCGCTTTTAAAGAAACGATATCGTGGGGTCGTTGAAGCCGAGGTCAAAAGCAAAGCTATGGTTAAAGGGAAAACGCAACTTTATCAAACAAATCTTGAAGCGATTGACGCCTCAGTCAATCGTTCACTTAAGCATGTGGGGGAAAACCGGTCAAATATCAACACGCATTTTGAATCATTGCAGGAAAACGTCAAAGCCATCCTCCGTGATAAATTAAAAGCGGTGGATCAAAGACGCAATCAAGAAGAAGACCGGTATAAAGCGGAGACAACCCGTGCAAATGACACCCTGGAAAATAAGCGGGAACTCGATACGTTGAAACGTGAAAAAACACGTAATGATTATGATTTCAAAGTAAAAAAAGCCAATGAAGACAAACAAAAAACGGCAAAAGAAGCTGATAAAGCCATAGAAGATGCCATTACTGCGCACAATGATTATATGGCTGAACTGATTGACGATATCAATGCGCGTCATGAAGAAAACGACAAAGTGGAAACGGACGCGACCAATACGTTTGATGAAACCCACCAACAAATTGAAGCCACCCGTCAACGTAGGCTGAATCAGCTGGCGGATGATAAATCTGCCTATATAGAAAGCGTGCGGGCATCCATTAAAGCACTTGAAAAATCTTACGATGAAGAAAAACAACCCATCTTGGAAGAAATCAAGACAATGGAAACGGAATTTCAGCGTGAAATTGATGACATTGCGGCTGAATATGATCGTCAAATCGCCAAGCAGGAAAACTATAAAAAGGAATCGGAAAAAATCAACGATTCGGACAATGTAGGGTTCCATGAAAAGAAAATTAAAGAACTGAAAAAACAAAAACAACAATCTGTAGAACAAAAGAAAAATGAACGGGAAGGCACCATCAATCCAGAAAAAGATAAATTGAATGAACTGACCAAAAGTTACGAGGAAAAACTGTATCAAACGAAAGAAACCGGTGCACAAAAAATCAATGATTTGCTCAAACAGTATGATTTGATTCAGGATGAACAAAATATTGCGATCGACGAAGCCAACACCGAACTCAACAAAGCGTTGGCGCTTCATCAGAAGAATCGTCAAAACATTGAAATTGACCGTCACCTTCAAACGGTCAATATTGATCATACCCTAGAAGAAGCCCGTGCCCAAAATGAACATAAAAGTGCCATGGCTGCGCCAGCGCAAGAGAGGACCGAAAATGATGCGGCTTATGAACAAAACGTTGCGTATGTTGAGCTAACGCAGGCTAAGGAATTTGCTGAGTCTGATCATAAAAAAGCCATGGACACCATTAAGGCTGACTATGATTATGCACAGGATTCATTGAGTCTGACCGCAAAACGTCTGAGCGTACTCAATCGTTTTGACATCTCGCATATCGACATTGAACGCAGACGCCGTTCAAACAAGCTGGATTTCGATCATGAAAACATGCTTGTCTCCCATTATTATGCCCAAAGCGAAAACTATTCAGCCTATAAGAGCGAACCCTTTTATGACCGCAAACAATTTGTGGAACAAGAGATCAATGCCCGCTTAAAACAAAAGACTGACATGTATAACGCCTTGCTTGAAAATGCGGAAAAAGACCACGCCAAAATGGTTGAAAAAATAGAAGAAACCTTTGAAAATGAAAAGGCTATTTACGAACGCCCTTATGAATCGATGCGCGAAAAACATCAGCGCACAATTGACGAACTGGTCGCACGCCAAACGGAAGCACGTAATAAAATTCTTGAAAAAATCGGTTCTCTCAATATGAGCAAGCACAAAAAAGAAATTGCGCGGTTGCGTAAAGATTTGAACATTATGAAACATGAACACGAAGAGACCTTGCAAAAGACAAAATCTGACCTCAAGAACAAACGTCAGATTCACCTTGATATGATTGAAAAGCTTAAAAAAGCAAAAGATCAATCCATTGAGGAATCCCAGACCCTGCTTTACCACTATACCGATCAAATCAACGCTGCCATCGAGACTGCGAAGACCCATGCCCAAAACGAACTCGATGCCTTTTTGGATACGTATTATGAGATTAAGCATCGTTCACAGCTTTTTAAAACCTTTCAGCGTACCCGCAAACAAAAAACGATTGATGCGGCCAATCATTATCATAAAACGCGCAATCAGCGACTGAACGATGAACTGAGCGAATCCAAGGAAAGCATGAACAAGCAACTGGACGCGATTGATAATGAAGAAGCGAAAAGAAAGCAACAACATGACGCATTGATTCAGTCCATCAATCAAACCCACGAACAAACCTTAGAGACAATCGAAAAGCGCAAAGCATCGTCCCTAGAATATTACAAGAAACTCTATGAAGACGAAAAGTCGCGCCTTGATAACTACGAAGAAAAATTACGCCGCAAACACAGTGAAACCATGCGTAATTTAAAAACGGATTTCAATGCTAAAAAAGAAAAAGGCTTTGCGGACAAAGAGACCAATGAAAAGAATTATCATGACGAAATCAACCGTCTGGATGATGAGCTCGAGACGGAAAAACGCCGTAAAACCCAGAATAGAAAACGTAAATACGCTTCTATGGATGAAGCGATTGACACCTTGCTTGGCTGGATCCATGAATCACCCATTGAGAATATGGCTTCAAGCCATATTGAAAATGTTGAGCCAGTCATTCTTGGCGACAAACGTGTCGCGGACCTAAAGCAAAAAGCGAGTAAGTGATGTAAGGACTGAGTAAATGGAACAAAACATTCGTAAAAATCTCATGGTCGTCTTCTTGATTTCCCTGGCCATTTTAGGCCGTTTTGTAATTGAATATTTATTTCAAGTTGCCTGGGATTATTTTGATTTGTCCAGTGTCACGGGCATTATATTCCGCACCATAACGGTTATTATATTTGTGATTATTTGGCTATCAGTCACGTTTAGGAGCGATTCACCGCACCAAAAGCTTCCATGGCTTTTGGTGCTTACCTTTGAACCGGTACTGGGCATCACACTGTTTTTAACATTTGGACGTTCCTTTCGCCGTTCGCTACGTTATCGTAATCGCCCGCTGATGGTTGATGATAAATATATTACCCGTGAGATGAAACCGGGCACCCTTGATGGGCCCCTTGATACGTATGATTTAAGAACCCAAAACCTTCTTAAATCCGCCCACCGCATTACACGGCATCAACCCTTTATTGATGATTCATCTGTTGAAGTGCTTAAAAACGGGGAAACGTTTTATCCGGCATTGATTCAGTCAATCAAGGAAGCCAAGCATTTCATTTTATTTCAGTTTTTCATCATCCGCAGCGACAAGCGAGGCCGAGAAATTGTGGATTTGCTTATGCAAAAGGCGGAAGATGGTGTGGAAGTAAAAATGATTATGGACGGGCTTGGCAGTGCACGCATGAAACGGCGTTACCGCCGAGAAATACAACGCAGTGCGATTGATCTTGTCATACAGGATAAAGTGTATTTTCCGCTCTTTAATACCCGCATTCATTACCGGAACCACCGAAAAAATGTCGTGATTGACGGATTGGTTGCGTATACGGGTGGGATGAATATTGGCAACGAATACGATAACCGCATTCCCCACGATTATTATTTCCGTGATACTCAGCTAAAAATTGAAGGCGCACTTGTGCACAGTCTGACCGCGCTTTTCTTTAAAGATTATTACTATAATACCAACCAGTTCATCGACAGTGCGTATTATTATCCGGCCCCAAAACAAGTAAGCGAAAAAGGGGCCTATCAGTTACTTGAGAGTGGCCCTGATCACAAAGAAGCGTCCATCCGTGACATGGTTGTTAAAATGATTCATGCTGCACAGGAAAGCATTCGTATCATGACGCCTTACATGGCGCTCGACCCTGAAACACTCAATGCGCTTAAAACCGCCGCAACAAGCGGAATTAATGTCGAAATCATTGTGCCGGGGACACCGGATAAATACGTGGTTTACAAAGTGACCAAATATTTCATTTCCAATCTTATGGCTGATGGTGTCAATGTTTATCATTATGAAAAAGGCTTTTCTCATGCTAAAGTAATCATAATCGATGACATGTATGCGTCTGTGGGCAGCTACAACATGGATTACCGTAGTGCGATGGTTGATTTTGAACTGAGTGTCCTGATGGCTTCTACTGACGCCGTGAGAACACTGATTGATGACTTTGAAGCGGATAAGCAGGACAGTATCTTAATTGACCAAGAACGCTGGGAGGCACGCAGCCTGTTCAACCGCGTACTGGAATCGGTCATGTCTTACTTTACCCCAATTATATAAGAGGAGGAATCACTGATGACAAAAAAGTACACCATTGACAACATTTTTTCGATTTCCACCAAACAAGGCGACAAAGGCTCAAGTAAGAATTATTCCAATGAATCATTGCCAAAACATGATGTCATGTTTGAAACCATCGGCACGATCGATGAGCTCTCAAGCTTACTGGGGCTCACCTTTCATCAAACAGACTATGAACAAATTAAGACCATCCAGCGCACCTTGCAGTCAATCAACTCCCTGATTGCGACCAACCCAAGCATTGATGAGGAAAAATATCAATCATTGCGTCAGATCAAAGAAGAAGACATCGGTTTTATTGAAAACGAAGAGGATGTCGTGTTCAAACGCAAACAAATTGAACCCAAATTTCATTTGCCGGGTTCTGACACATCACGCGCCAATGCATATTTTGATTATGCTCGCGCGGTGACGCGCCGTGCAGAGCGGATGCTTGTAAGATACATGCAATTAAGGGGCCGTGACGATTTGGCGATGAGTGCGAAGTATCTGAACCGCTTGAGTGATTTGATGTTTTTGCTTGCCCGTAACTATCAACAATCATAAGGAGGTGGCCGTATGGCAAGTGTTCGTGTCATGACCGATACCAACGCTGGTCTTGATTTTTTAGATCATACCCAGGATATTCCCATTATGCGCTCAATCATCACCCTTGGCGACAATGACTATGTCGATACGGTTGAACTGAGTGCGTCCGATTTTTATTCCGCGCTATCACGAGACCATTCACTGTTTCCAAGAACGGCCCAGCCGCCCATGGAACGTATGATCAGTGCCTATGAACAACTTAAAAAAGACGGGGCTTCAGACATTATTTTTATTACCATTTCCTCAAAAATGAGTGGAATTTATCAAACCGCTCAGATTGCGGCCAAAGAAGTTTCGGGGGTCAATGTACATGTTTTTGATTCCAGAAGTGTTGCCTATCCGCAAGCTGCCATGACTTTAAAGGCTCACAGCATGGCCCAAGAGCATGCAAGTGCGACGGATATTTTATCCAAACTTGATGCAATGCGCCAAAACAATCATATCTACTTTGCGGTTGATACGCTTCGTTATTTGGTTAAAAATGGCCGCTTAACTGGCGCGCAAGGCATGATGGGAAGCATGTTAAAAATTAAGCCGCTGCTTGAAATTGACGCCGATGGGGCGGTGGTGAGTCTTGAAAAAATACGGACCTTTAAACGCGCCCTCAACAAAGTGGTTGAACACTATCAAATCAAAACGGCGGCGCTTGAAGATGTGACACCCTTCATTTGTCATGCGAACAATGAAGCCGCTGCCGATTATTTGGAAAAAGCCCTTAAAGAACAGGACGCTGCGCTTGAAAATATTCTTCGTCTTCCCCTTACCCCTGCGGTTGGGGCGCATGCCGGACCAGGCGCCATTGGGCTTGGATACATCAAGACATGATCGAACGGTATTTACGTGCCACACGCCGCAAGCTTCACCGTTATAAAATGAGTAAGGCGCAGCGTGATGCTTACCTTGAAACCATGGCAACGATTATTGAAGAAAAACAAAAACGTGGCGTTGATGATTTGGACATCATTGCGCGCTTGCCTGATCCTCACGCCCTTGAAAATGAGCTTGGAAAACACTACGCGCTCGCGGCCAAGCGTCCGTTTGGCGACAATGTTTTAATGATGACGCCTTTGGTTAGCTTAGTGCTTTATGGTGCGGCGGGATTTTTCTTTCAGTTATGGCATCCGGGTTGGTTGATTTTTCTTGCCATACCGGTCGTGACATTTTCACTGGAAGTGCTTCGCAATGATGAAAAGCACAATGCTGTTGCGCTTTTTCCCTGGGGCGTGCTGACACTTTTTATCCTGTTGATGTGGCTGAGTGGGGACTATCATCCGTGGTGGGCACTGGTTGTCAGTGTGCCGCTTGTGATGATTATGGGCAATCCACCGGCACATAAACAGCATGCGACGCTGTTTGTCCTTCCATTTCTGCTTGTGCCACTGGTCATTATTCTAGGGGCGTTCACCGCGTATGCTTTGGTATGGCCGTTATTGCTCATAAGTGTTTATGGGTTTATCATGGAGCCTATCGCCCCGCGCAACAAAAGATTAATGATGTTTTTTATCGTATTTGCGTCCGTACTTTATTATTTACCGGTCGTTTTAAACGCAAGTGTTCTACATGTGAGTGGTGTGTTTTTACTCCCTTTGTTGTTTAAAGAAGTAGCGCGCATTCGGTTTGCGCCGATTAAAAGCATATGTATCGTCGGGGTGTTTATTCTTTACTGGGTCCTTGCGCTATTATTGAGTCCGTTTGTGGCACCCAGTGTCTTTATATTGTTAATTCCGCTTAGGAGAGAACGTTAATGCAGTCTTCCGTATTTTTATTAAGAACGCTCGGTGTGATGCTTGTGGCGATGATGTTACTTTTCATAACAAGCTTAGCGCCTTTTTCGATTCCCTTGATGATTTTACTTTTTACCGTAATGGTTTTAACATCGGGGTTCTTGCTTTATTATTTTACTTGGAGTGTGCGTCTTTTTTTGAAAAAAGACCCGGCCGCACCCCTTAAATCAGTGGACAGAACCACAGGATTATTCATTGGTGTGGTGCTTAATGCCATCATTTTATACATTATGTTTGTTCAGATGTTTTCAATCATTTATTATGTCTCAAGTGTGTTGTGGGGTGATTAGTGTGAAGATGGATCAACATTTGAAACGCGCCAAACATTTATTTGACCAAGGTCGTTTTGAACAATATGTCTCAACCAATTTGGAGCGTTTTGAAGCGCTTGATGCAAAAGGGGTCCGCTTTGAAGGGTTTCCTTTGGCGCCCTATTTTGACAATAAAACGGGCAAGGTTGTCTATGGTCAGGTAAAAACCACAAAAAAAGGGGATGCGTTGATGTTTCTTGCATTCCCCTCAGTGAGTTATTTCTATGATGCGAACAGTCAATTTGAATGGTATGATACGCATACGTATGGATTTGAAGATGGTGATTAAGCACCATCTTTTTTATGTGTAAAAATGATCAATGAGTCCATTGTCGATCATTTCTACAACCGATGAGGCAAGTGAAGACGGAAACGCTTTGTCCGCCTCGCGTGTGAGTTCATGTTTAATGGTTGTTATAGATTGCTTGGGACTATAGTTTTGCGCCCGTGCCATGGACGCAATCACTTCGCTGATGATGAGGATGTAGTGGGTAAATGGAATTTCGTCCCCTTTTAACCCTTCAGGATAGCCAAGGCCGTCATAGCGCTGATGATGATCAAAAACCATGTGCGCAATGGTCCGAAGATTTTCAGAGGGTTTAAGCAGTTCATAGCCCAAAGCAGGATGTCTCTGCATGATTTCGTATTCTTTGAGTGTCAGACGGGAGGGTTTATTGACAATGTGCCTTGGAACCCCGATTTTTCCAATATCGTGGACAATCCCCGCCCAGTAAAGTTCATTGATAGTGACCGGGTCCAAGTGAAGGGCCTCACCAATATCGCGCGCAAGCCGCGCGACGTCTTCACTGTGTTGGTGGGTTGAAGCATCAAACAGGCCAATGATTTCAAGCAGGGCGCGCACCATTTGTTGTTTTTCTGCACCGCTTTGTTCTAATAGGCGTTGATTTTCAAAAAACCCGTTTAAGAGTTGTTGAATCCGCGTGAGAAAATCAAGGGTCTCAGGGGTCACATGATTTGAAGCCTCTTTTGCAATGTCATAACTAAATTCCAAGTGGGTATGTGGGTCGATTTCAATTGTGAAAAGCACGCTTTCCTTGTAGGGTTTAACGTGGGTGAAAAAGTCATCGACATTGTGCCCGTTTTCCCTAAGCCACGCCCTTGCATCGGTAATATGTTTGGGCGCATCAAGGCCTTGTACGAAATTAGACGCTTCAAACCCGATGCTGTTTAAGTGGTCTTTATTATGGCCAATGGTATCAATAAAGATGACGTTATCACTTGTTATCCGCATGCATGCGCCATAATCAAACTCCTCCACCATGTCATAGATCATATGAAATATCTTTTTAGCCACCGCATCGGAATCATCCCTGAGGATAAAGCTGTCACTCGAAATATCAAAAAGCATATCCATCGCATGGACCAAATTTTTTGTGCGCGACTCTGTATTAAGCAGTTCGCGTTGTCGGTTTTCAAGGACGCTAAAAACATACTTGAAAACCATAAAGATAATGACGACAAACAACAAAAAGCCATTGATATCAAACAAATAAAAATATAGATCGAATGTTTCTAAGGGGAGGCCCACAATGGCCAGTGCAAGTAAAAAGAGTGTCAATCCAATGGGCAAACTTCGGTAGGGCAGCTTATAAGCAGCCACAATTACGAGCGGGAAAAATAAAAATTTATGCGCAAAAAAGTCCAAAAAGGGTACCATTTGAGAAAACAGGCCAAAACTGATCATAAACGTCAGTCCGTAAATCATGGCTTCGCGCACTATAACATTGCGTTTTGGCGGCGCATGGTGCGTGAAGGCCATGACAACAGCGGGTGTAAAGATGAGGATGCCAAACATATCGCCCAAAAACCAAAACCGCCAGGCCTTAAAAGAAAAAGTCGCCTCACTGGCCAGGTGAACCCCACTGTTTCCAATGGTTGCGGCGAGTGCTGCAACCATGGTGGCGATCCCTATGAACTGCGCCAACTTTTTAATGTCCATGGTTATGGGCAACAACCCTTTCATGAGTGTCCCGGCAATCCCCGTTGCAACGACAACCGCCATGGCGCTGTTCACGTGCATGAAAAAGATCGGAAGACTCAACGACCCGGCCCATATCATATGATTGAGAAGGTGACCAATGAGTACGCCGAAAAAGGTACTGAGCAGTGTCCATTTCCCCATCATGAGATAAAGGGCAATCGCAACACCGTTAACGGCCCACACCACATTTGACTGAATGTCTCTAGGGAATGCATTGCCGATCAGGGTAAGGGAGATGGTGACCACAAGGACGATGCATTGTTTTTGTAATGGTTTGTTCATGGGGACACCTCTTTCACCGTCATTTTACCATTAAACATGAAAATTTGAAAAAACAAAGTTTTTCACTGTATAATGCATACATGTATGATATAATTTTGTGTTATTGAAATGTATATATAAAGGAGATTTTTAACAATGTTGCCAGATTTTATCGATATTCAGTGGATTGGGTATTTAGCCAGCTTCTTAGTCCTTATTTCCCTTTTAATGGCCTCAATCAAACGTTTGCGCGTGATTAATACCATCGGGTCACTGACGTTTGCGTATTATGGGTTTATGATTGCGGATAATCCTGTTATGATTATGAACCTCGGCATCGCGGTCATCAACGTCTATTATTTACGTCAAATTTTCATGGCAAGGGATTATTTCAAAACCTTGCCAGTCAGTGAGAATGAAGCCTACACTGAGGCGCTTATCGACTTTTATAAAGAGGATATTTACGTCCATACCCGTTTTTCAAAAGCATCGCTCGATCAATCCAAGTACCGATTCTTGGTGCTTAGAAACATGAACCCTGCAGGCATCTTTGTGGCCAAGCCTTATGACAAAGAGACCCTGGAAGTCGTGCTGGATTATGCGACGCCGTCATTTCGTGATTTCAAAACGGGCACGCACATTTATGAAGGTGAGAAAAATACCTTCATCAGTGATGGGTATAAAAAATTCATTGCATTCCCCAAAGAAGCCAAGCATCGCAAGTATTTAGAAAAGATGGGCTTTAAGCCAACCACCCTCAACGATACTGAAGCACTTGTAAAACCAATATAATTGGTCACGCCTCCGCATGTGGAGGCGTTTTTTTGTAAAAATGGCCGTAAAACGTTGTGAATCCTTCTTGCCATGGTGCTATAATGGATGTGAAAGTGGGTGAATCCATGTTAAGACTTAAAGGGTTAAGCAAGTATTATCACGACAAGACTCAGGTTGTCCAGGCCCTGAATAATATTACGTTGTCTTTTGAAAACAATGAATTCGTCGTTGTCACAGGGGAATCGGGCTCAGGAAAGAGTACCCTTCTTAATGTGATAAGTGGTCTTGATTCATATGAAGCCGGTGAATTGTTGATTGAGAATAAAGAAACCGCCTATTATTCTCAGTCCGATTGGGAACAGTACCGAAAAGACAATATTGGCTTCATTTTTCAAAATTATCATTTGATAGAATCCTACACGGTTCTTGATAACATCGAAGTGGCCGCCTTTATTCAAGGTGAATCTAAGGCTTCACGCGTAAAGCGGGCCTATGAACTGGCCAAAC